>JAZNBY010000222.1:0-5503 GCA_045587325.1 Lachnospiraceae bacterium
ACTCTCTTCAAAATCTCCATATCCACCTTTTCTCTTCCGTATAAGTCAAGAAAATAATCCGTATATTTGTCCGTTCCCAGATTGTAATTTAACGACCACAACACCCAATAGATATCGATGTGCTTATCTCCTACGCCTGCCAGTCCCACATCAATAAAGGAACTGAATTTCCAATCATCGAGCATAATATTCGGCAGACAAAAATCACCATGAATGAAAGTATCCTGCTTCAAAGCACTTCCCTTTTCCGTATTGCTGTACGCCTCCATACACCCGGAAACCGGCACCCCCGCAATCGGTCTGTCATGCAGATACTTCATTGCTTCCGCAAGCCCTTCGCACAACCGCTCCGGATTCTCCAAATAATGCAGTGCATCTTCCCCCTTGGCACTCCTTGTTACCATATAGTCTTTATCAGCAGAGATATAAGAAACCATCTCCGGCCCCATTCCCTTCTGTGCAAACAGCTTCGCCAGTTCGGCTTCCTTCTGTAGCTTCCCTTTCTCGCCTATCTTCACATAATATCCCAAATCACTGTACAGCACCTTCATAGTCGGATTACAACTACTGTCGTATACCTTGGCATCCTGAAATATGTAATGAAGTTCCGTTGGGAAGTCATCTATCTTAATTGTGGTTTCTGTCTTTTTCATATGTTTTCACTCCCTTCTCCGTCAATCCTATATTGCAGTCTGTCAGTCTTTCTTCGACGATTCTATAATATACATGAAAGTATAGCATACTCTTCCTTGTAACGCACCTGTTTTTTACTTACCGGTAGCTTTCTCACAACTTTCCAGGTGTTTTCCAGCAACTTTCCGGGTTCTTGTCGCGAGACATTTTCTCAAAAACTTCATTTTAGATTGATTTGACCCACGCTGATCCGACCAAACTAGCAAAGCAAGTACATTCCGCGCCCTTTCGATAGCGTTTTTTCTCAAAATCGCTCATTTTCGCTGTTTGGACCCAAGAAAATAAGGAAAAGGCTTCTCAAACTTTGAAATAAAAAGCTTCTTGAGAAAATCTATGCATAAAACTAGCCGAAATCATGGAATTTTCCACTAAAATCGTCCCAAAAGCAAGCACCATTGGGTCAAACAAAGCAAAAAACAATAAAATGACCCAAACCAAAGGCCTGCACCGTTTTCATTGGTTTCTCCTCTGCGCCTTTTTGCGCTACCCTTCTCTTTTCCGGCTTTTCGCATAGGGGACTTGCCCATTTGCATGGACGTGGCAGAAAGTACCTTTGAACTTTACGCAGGATATTAGACTTTCTTATTACTCCGCTTGTCTGTCAGCAATGCTCAAACAAGGATGTTTGAGCAAGCCCGCCATAAGGCACGGATGCCGCATCAGGGCGGTTGCGTCCCCTTTATATAAATATGCTCGGAGTAATTAGAAAGACTTATATCCGTAGTACGAGAAAAAGGGCATTTCCCTGCGAAACGCCCTTTAATTTCGAGTCCGTTCAAGGACTCGTGCGCCGAGCGCGGTCGCTTGCGACATCTTCCGCTCGCGCGAGTGTGCATCCCACGGAGTGTTTTTCGTCTAAAAGGAATATAGTTCCTTTTAGACGAAGAAAAAGGCCCCGCGCAAAAGCGCAGGGCCCATATCTTACTTATCTCTCCAAATGATTCTTCCCTTGGCCAAATCGTACGGGGAAAGCTCTAAGGTAACCTTATCACCCGGTACAATCTTAATGAAGTTCATACGAAGCTTACCGCTGATGTGTGCAAGCACGCGGTGTCCGTTTTCAAGCTCAACCTGGAACATAGCGTTCGGCAGCTTTTCTACAACAGTTCCTTCAATTTCAACTACATCTGTCTTCGACATAAGTCCTCCTTAAATCTAATCACGTTCTATGGTAAGCAGCTCCGGCTCACCGTCTGTTATCAGTATCGTATTCTCATAATGTGCCGACGGGGAACCGTCTGCAGTCACTACCGTCCAACCGTCATCCATCCAGATTACATCGTAATGGCCCATGTTTACCATCGGTTCGATGGCAAGGGTCATACCCGGCTCTAAACGGATGCCCTTTCTTTTGGTACGGAAATTCGGTACCTGCGGGTCTTCGTGAAGTTCACGTCCAACCCCGTGTCCAACCAGATCTCTTACCAAAGAATAGCCAAAAGACTCTGCATAATCCTGAATCGCAGCGGAAATATCTCCGATACGGTATCCCGGCTTTGCATATTTGATTCCTTCAAAAAAGGATTGCTTTGTTACTTCTATAAGACGCTTCCATTCCGGACTAATCTCGCCCACCGCTACGGTACGGGCTGCATCGGAGTGATACCCTTTGTAGATAACACCCGCATCCAGACTAACGAGATCGCCTTCCTTTAAAATCCGGTTCTTATTCGGAATCCCGTGTACCACCTCGTCATTGACGGAGACACACACAGAAGCCGGATAACCCTGGTAATTTAAAAAGGACGGGATACATCCGAAATCACGAATCATCTCATAACAGCGTTTGTCGATATCCAGGGTACTGATGCCCGGCTTTATCATCTTCGCAAGCTCGGTATGCACGATGGAAAGGATTCTTCCCGACTCGCGCATAAGTTCTATTTCGCGCTCTGATTTAATTGATACTGCCATAGTCTGCCTCTTTACTGCAAAATTGCAAGGATATCATCAAATACTTTGTTCATGTCCTGAGTACCGTCTACTTCGCGAAGAACACCTTCGTTTTTGTAATAATCGATCAGCGGCTGGGTCTGCTCGTGGTATACAGAGAGACGCTTCAATACGGTCTCCGGCTTATCATCATCACGAAGAACAAGCTCTGCGCCACAGGTATCACATACATTTTCCTTTGCCGGAGCATTGTACTTGATGTGATAGGTAGCACCACAGGTCAGACATGCTCGTCTGCCGGACATACGATTTACGATGGACTCATCCGGTACTTCCACATTGATTGCGAAATCAATGGTCTCACCCTTGTCCGCCAAAGCCTTGGTCAGTGCCTCTGCCTGCGGAATAGTTCTCGGGAAGCCGTCCAATACATAACCGTTTGCACAGTCTGCATTGGTAAAACGATCCATAATCAACTCTAAGGTTAAGGAATCCGGTACTAACATACCCTGATCCATATATTCTTTTGCCTTCTTACCAAGTTCCGTATTCTCTTTAATATTCGCACGGAAAATATCTCCGGTGGAAATGTGCGGAATGGAAAACTTCGCTGCAATCTGCTTTGCCTGGGTACCTTTTCCGGCACCCGGAGCACCTAACATAATAATCTTCATGCCATGCCTCCTAATATCCAACATAGGGTGGAACAAAATAGTCCCACCCTATAAAGTGTTTGTTAGTCGTTTAAGAATCCCTTGTACTGGCGAACCAACAACTGGGAATCAATCTGCTTAATGGTCTCAAGAAGAACACCTACGATAATGATGATAGATGTACCACCGAAACTTACCTGTGCCTTAAACGCACCTGCGCATACCATCGGAATCAAACTGATGATAGTAAGTGCTACTGCACCGATGAAGATAACATAGTGCAATACCTTAGACAAATACTCGGTAGTCGGTCTGCCCGGACGGATACCCGGAATGAAACCACCCTGCTTCTTCATGTTGTTTGCTACTTCCATCGGATTGAAGGTTATGGATGTATAGAAATACGAAAACATAATCAACAATGCGATGTAAATCAATGCACCAAGCGTATACTTGAACTCGCCCCACTCGGAGAAGTTAAACCAGTTTCTGTCACTGAGCAAGTAAGCTACCTTCGGCCAGAAATGCGCTCTTGCCGGCTCAACACCCATAAAGGACATTAAGATAACCGGAGTGTTCATGAGAGAAGAAGCGAAAATTACCGGGATAACACCAGCGGTATTTACCTTTAACGGAATGACGGAACCCTGTCCGCCAACCATCTTTCTTCCCTGCATCTTCTTTGCATACTGTACCGGAATCTTTCTCTGTGCATCCTGTAAAAGAATAACCAATACAACCAAAAGGATTACAACTGCTGCAATACCAAATACACCAAGTACCTTATTTACTACTGCAGACGGATTTACTACAAACTTCGTACCCAGATTCACGAAATCACCCGGAATGGTGGATACAATGTTTACTAAGAGAATCATGGAAATACCGTTTCCGACTCCCTTTTCAGTGATACGCTCACCTAACCACATTAAGAATGTACTACCTGCGGTAAAGGAAACCGTAATCAACAGTGCGTTCCAGAAAGTCAACTCGAAGTAACCGGTAGTATCTCTGCTGAAACCGATAATAAGTGCAATAGACTCGATTACAGCAAGAGCAATGGTAAGATAACGGGTAATCTCGTTAATCTTCTTCTTGCCGGTCTCGCCGTCCTTCTGTAACTCTTCCAACTTCGGAAATACAATTGCTAACAATTGAATTACGATTGAGGAAGTAATATACGGGGAAATATTCAGTGCAAAAATGGACATTTGGGAAAGGGATCCACCGCTTAAGGTATCCATGAATCCTAAGTTCCCTCTTTCCGCCATCCAAGCGTGAACAAAATCACGGCTAAGACCCGGAACCGGAAGCATACAACCGATTCTTACGATTAATAACGCAAACAGCGTGTATAATACTTTGCTACGAAGATCTTTCACCTTGAATGTATTCTTCACTGTTTCAAACATTATACCACCTCAGCTTTTCCACCAAGGGCCTGAATCTTTTCAACAGCACTCTCACTGAATGCGTTAACCTTAACATCAAGCTTCTTGGTAAGTTCACCGTTTCCAAGAATCTTTACGCCGTCCTTCGGATTGCTTACCAAACCGATCTCCATCAAAGACTCAACGGTTACCTCTGCTCCATCCTCGAATCTATTTAACATACTAACATTAATCGTAATGATTTCCTGCGTGTTTCTGTTATGGAAACCTCTCTTCGGAAGTCTACGGTATAACGGCATCTGGCCACCTTCGAAACCGATTCTCGGTGCTCCGGAACGTGCCTTCTGACCCTTATGACCCTTACCGGCAGTCTTACCGTTTCCCGAACCGTGACCACGACCACGTCTGAAATTTGCACTCTGCTTAGAACCATCTGCAGGTCTTAATTCTGATAAATTCATCGTGTTACACCTCCTTGCAAAATTAAATTTCTTCCACCTTAACTAAATGTCTAACCTGCTGAAGCATACCCTTGGTTGCTGCATTGTTAGGCATCTCAACGGACTTACCGATCTTTCTTAAGCCCATAGCCTCTACGGTTGCCTTGTTCTTCGGAACAGCACCGATCGTAGACTTAATTAAAGTAACCTTTAATTTATCTGCCATTTCTAAACACCTCCGTGAAATTTGGTTACGTCTTACAGCTGATCTACGGAAATACCGCGGAGTGCTGCTACCTGCTCCGGAGTCTTTAACTGGCTTAATCCGTTGATTGTTGCAAGAACTACGTTCTGCTTGTTGTTTGAACCAAGGGACTTAGTACGGATGTTCTTAAATCCTGCAAGTTCAAGCACGTTACGTGCCGGACCGCCT
>JAZNBY010000223.1:0-5755 GCA_045587325.1 Lachnospiraceae bacterium
CGTTCCCTAAAGGCATTGGCAAGAGAAATCGAGTGTCCGGTCATTGCCTTATCCCAGCTTTCCCGAGATGTGGAAAAGCGTGACGATAAGCGGCCGATTCTGTCCGACCTTCGTGAGTCCGGAGCTATCGAGCAGGATGCGGACGTAGTTATGTTTATTTATCGTGACGAGTATTATACGAAGGAGAAATGTGAGGAGCCGGGCGTGTCCGAAATCATCATCGGTAAGCAGCGTAACGGTCCGACAGGTACGGTAAAACTGGCATGGTTAGGGAAGTACACCAAGTTTGCCAACTTGGAGAATAAGAAACAGTAAATCGAACGGCATAGGGTTTTTGTCGAAACCGGTCGGTTGGTTTTGGAAAAAATTGGGAACAGATACTTGTGTATCTGTTCTTTTTTTCGTTATACTGTGGAAAGAAAAACAAGAGAAAGGGAACTGCCCTACAGGGTAGGACAATCGGAAAGGGGACAAGCATGGAGAAAAAGTATCAGGTGTCGGAAGCGGCAGAGGAGTTGGAGACAGAGGTATACACATTACGTTACTGGGAGAACCAGTTGGGGTTAGAGGTGCCGAGAAATGCAGCGGGCCATCGTTATTATGAAGAAGAACAGATTGTAATGTTCCGGAATGTGAAACGGTTAAAGGAGGCAGGCTTCGGACTGCGGCAGATTAAAGCCATGGGAGACCGGATGACGGCGGTGGCGGAGCTTTCCGACGAGAAATTGTTGGAGTTGAGAGAACGGATTGCAAGTCTGGAAGCAGAGCAGGAAACGGTGTTTTGTAAAGAGGCAGGGAGACCGGAACAGGCTTGCGGAGACGAAGGTGGCGAGCCGGAGACCTTTGCTCTCAGTGTGGGAAGGCAGGAAGCAGTTACAGAAGTTACGGACAAGGAACGGGAAGAGGGCATGCGGCTGTTACAGGAAGGTATGACGAAGTGGCTGGGTGAGTTGCTTCAGAAGAATAACGAACAGCTTAGCCATAAAATTGAGGACGGAGTATCGGAGCGTATGGCAAGAGAACTGCGCTTTCTGTTCCGTCAGCAGGAGGAGCGGGAGGAGGAGAGGTACCGCAGACTGGATCGTACTATCAGGGAATACCAACAGGCCAGAGCGGCGGGACGCCAGCCGGCAGGACGGGATATGTTCCTGTTTAACAGAAAGCTGAAGCCCCTCAGATAGGGCTTGCTGAGGTTTTCTGCGCAGAGAATATGGGTTCTCTTTCATGAAAAAGTGTGAAAAGATTGCAAATTTTCCGTTTATACTATTGATTTCACTTTGTACAGCCTTTATAATAAGCATATGTTTAAGACGATATACTTATATTGTCATGGATATGAGATAAGTTTCGATAGAGAAAGGATGTAGCATGGGAGAACAAGGGAATAACAAAAAAAGCGGAAAACAGAGTAACCGTCGTAGCATGATTATTTGTCTGATTACGGCACTCATTATGGTTATGATGTTTTTTTATATGTCAGACCAGATAAAGGAAAGTACGACAAAAAAGGTTTCTTACGATACCTTTGTTTCTATGTTAAAAGAGGGAAAACTGGCGGAAGTACAGGTGGATTCCGATGGCGGACGTATCATTATGATCCCGAAAACAGAGTCTCAGACCATTACCGGGTATTCCGTTACCTATTATACCGGGATATTGGAAGACGGAAACAAGATTCAGGAACGTTGTGAAGCGGCAGGGGTAGTGTACTCCAGGGTGGTGGTAGATAAGACCAATTCCTTCCTGCAAACGATTTTCGGTTATGTGATAATGTTCATTATTATATACGGCGTGATGTTTTTGGTGTTCCGTATGTTCGGAAGAGGCGGCGGCGGTATGATGGGCGTCGGCAAGAGCAATGCCAAGGTATACGTGGAGAAGGAGACCGGTGTTACCTTTAAGGATGTGGCAGGTCAGGAAGAGGCGAAGGAGTCTCTGACGGAAATGGTAGACTTTTTGCACAACCCGGGGAAATATACCCGCATCGGTGCGAAGCTTCCGAAGGGTGCACTCCTTGTGGGACCGCCGGGTACCGGTAAGACGTTGCTTGCAAAGGCTGTGGCAGGAGAAGCAAAAGTTCCTTTTTTCTCTTTGTCCGGTTCCGATTTTGTAGAAATGTTTGTGGGCGTGGGTGCATCCCGTGTCCGTGACTTGTTTAAACAGGCCCAGGCTCAGGCGCCGTGTATCATCTTTATTGATGAGGTGGATGCCATCGGTAAGAGCCGTGATTCCCATTATGGTGGCGGAAATGATGAAAGAGAGCAGACATTAAATCAGTTATTGTCTGAGATGGACGGCTTTGATACTTCAAAGGGTCTGGTGGTGTTGGCAGCAACGAACCGTCCGGAAGTACTGGATAAGGCGCTTCTTCGTCCGGGCCGTTTTGACCGTAGAATTATTGTAGACAAACCGGACCTGAAGGGTCGTATCGATATTTTAAAGGTGCATGCAAAGCACGTGTTGATGCATGATTCCGTAGATTTGGAAGAAATCGCTATGGCAACCTCCGGTGCGGTAGGTTCGGATCTTGCCAATATTATTAATGAAGCGGCGATTCTTGCGGTTAAGCAGGGCAGAACCGTGGTAACCCAGGCGGATTTATTCGAATCTGTGGAAGTGGTCATCGCAGGTAAGGAAAAGAAAGACCGTATTTTGGGAAAAGAAGAAAAGAAGATTGTAGCATATCACGAAGTGGGGCATGCCTTGATTGCATGTCTGGATAAAAATGCAGAACCGGTGCAAAAAATCACTATCGTTCCGAGAACCATGGGTTCCCTTGGCTACGTAATGCAGGTGCCGGAAGAAGAAAAGTATTTGATGCAGAAAGATGAGTTGATTGCCCGCCTTGTAACTTTGTTCGGCGGACGTGCAGCGGAGGAAGTGGTATTCGGCAAAGTAACCACCGGCGCATCCAATGATATCGAGAAAGCGACGGCAATTGCCAGGGCCATGATTACCCAGTACGGTATGTCGGAACGGTTCGGACTTATGGGACTGGAATCGGTACAGAACCGTTATTTGGACGGCAGACCGGTACAAAACTGTGCAGATGCGACGGCAGCGCTCATTGATAGTGAAGTAATGGCACTTTTAAAGGAGTGCTATGACAAAGCAAAAGAACGTCTGGCGGAAAACAGGGATGTTTTGGATAAAATTGCAGAGTATCTGTTTGAAAAGGAAACCATTACCGGTAAGGAGTTTATGAAGATTTACCGGGAAGTAAAGGGAATACCGGAGCCGGAAGAGGAACCGAAGAAGTCGGATGTTGATACGTCTGATGTGTCAGAGGAAGAAAAGGTCGCTGACAGTTCGGAGGAACAGACAGGGGCTGAGTCTGAACCGGAGTTAACGGAAGAAAAGGAAGAGAACACCGAGGAATAGCACTGCGTAGAAGCGGAGGGATCCTTATGTTTCATATTGAAGAAGAGTTAAAAAAGCTCCCGGCTAAGCCGGGAGTTTATATTATGCACGACAAAACGGATGCTATTATATATGTAGGAAAAGCCATCAGTTTAAAAAATCGTGTGCGCCAATATTTTCAGAGCAGCCGGAATCTTTCTCCGAAAATACAGAAGATGGTGTCCCTTGTGGAGCGGTTTGAGTACATCGTTGTGGATTCGGAGATGGAGGCACTGGTGCTGGAGTGCAACCTGATTAAAGAGCATCGCCCGAAGTATAATACCATGCTTAAGGATGACAAACATTATCCTTATATTAAAGTGACCGTAAATGAAGCGTTCCCGAGGGTACTGTTTGCCCGCAGCAGAAGCCGGGACAAAGCGCGGTATTTCGGACCCTATACCAGCGGACAAGCGGTAAAGGATACACTTGAGTTGCTAAAGAAAACCTATCAGATACGAAATTGTAACCTGAACCTGCCGAAGGAGAAAAGTGCAAGACCGTGTCTGTACTATCATATGGGACAGTGCAAGGCTCCTTGTCACGGCATGGTATCTAAAGAAGAATACGGCGAGGCTATTGAACAGGTAATGACCTTTCTTGCAGGAAATTTTGCGCCCATTACCAGACGTTTGGAGAATCTGATGAAGGAAGCTTCCATGCAACTGGATTTTGAGCATGCGGCGGAGTATCGTGATCTGTTAAATAGTGTAAAACGGATGGAAGAGCGTCAGAAGGCGGATGCAGACCTGATGGTGGACAGAGATATTGTAGCCATTGCTACCACGGGGGAAGAGGCGGTGGTGCAGGTATTCTTTGTTCGGGAAGGAAAAATGATCGGACGGGAACACTTCTATTTAGAAGGAGTGGAAGGAGAAGAACGTGCCGGGATTTTGCAGGAGTTTGTAAAGCAGTTTTACGGGGGGACGCCGCACATACCGAAGGAGTTGTTGCTGTCGGAACCGATTGAGGAGCAGGATTTGTTGGAGGCCTATCTTACGGAGCGTTCCGGCCGCAGGGTAAGAATTACTGTGCCGAAAAAGGGTGAGAAGGAGCGTATGGTAGAGCTTGCTGAGAAAAATGCGTCCATGGTACTGCAAAAGGATGCCGAAAAGATTGCGGCAGAGGAAAAGAGAACCAGAGGGGCAGCAGATGAAATTGCGGAACTTTTGGGACTTCCGGGGCTTGGCAGAACCGAGTCCTATGATATTTCCAATACGGCGGGCTATGCTTCCGTGGCGTCCATGGTAGTATTTGATAACGGAAAACCGAACAAAGCGGAATACCGGAAGTTCCGGATCAAATCTGTGCAGGGACCGGATGACTATGCCAGCATGAGAGAAGTACTGACCAGAAGATTTGCCCACGGGCTGAAGGAACGGGAAGAAGGAAGCGGAGAATCTTTTTCCAGATTTCCGGATTTGATTCTTATGGACGGTGGTAAGGGACAGGTCAATATTGCGCAGGAGGTACTGGCGGAGCTTCATATTGATATTCCGGTATGCGGTATGGTAAAGGATGACAATCACCGGACTCGCGGACTCTATTTTCATAATGAAGAGTTGCCGATGAATCAAAACAGCGAGGGATTCCGGCTTCTTACAAGAATTCAGGATGAAACCCACCGGTTTGCCATAGAATATCATCGTTCCCTGCGGGGAAAACAGCAGGTGCATTCTGTGTTGGACGAAATCGACGGAATCGGTCCGACCAGACGCAGGGCTCTTATGAAGGCTTTCGGTTCCAGGGAAGCCATCGAAAATGCCAGCGAAGAAGAACTGGCACAAGTGTCTTCCATGAACGCGGCAGCGGCCCATGCGGTGTATACTTTTTTTCGGAAAAAAAGCTAGAAAAAAATTAGTAAAAAGTGCTTGACACTTAAAAAGTTCTGTGGTAAGATAATCAAGCACTGTTTCGGAGAGTTGCCCGAGTGGTTTAAGGGGCTGGTCTTGAAAACCAGTGATTCCGAAAGGGACCGTGGGTTCGAATCCCACATTCTCCGCTAGGAAGATGGTGAACAGACTTCTTCCGGAACATGGAATTGAATAAAGACATTGTGTCAGCATCTGGAGAAATACCCAAGCGGCTGAAGGGGCTCCCCTGGAAAGGGAGTAGGTCGTTAATAGCGGCGCGAGGGTTCAAATCCCTCTTTCTCCGTTCCTTTTTAAGACTGATTTTTCAGGAATGAAAAAGTTGAAAAAAGGTATTGACAGGTAAACACTTCGGTGTTATACTGTGGAAGCTGTCAAGAAGAAGCGAAAGTCATGAAAGTTTTGAAAAACAAGATTTTCAAAATAATTCAAAAAAGTGCTTGACAAACAGGAAGTACTATGGTACACTGGTTAAGCTGCTTCGG
>JAZNBY010000224.1:0-2518 GCA_045587325.1 Lachnospiraceae bacterium
GGGAAAATCTCGATGTCGCGGTTATAATTTACCGTAGTTACCCCGTAGGCTTCCAAATGGAACGGGTCAATCATATTCACATCATTCAGGTCTGCCGTAGCCGCTTCGTAGGCCAGGTTAACCGGATGCTTTAACGGGAGATTCCAAATCGGGAAAGTCTCGAACTTTGCATATCCTGCTTTTATGCCTCTCTTATTCTCATGATACAGCTGGGAAAGACAGGTAGCCATTTTCCCGCTGCCCGGTCCCGGTGCCGTTACCACTACAAGAGGACGACTGGTCTCGATATAATCGTTCTTTCCGAAGCCCTCGTCACTGACAATCAGGGACACATTGGTCGGATACCCCTCTATCACATGATGACGATATACCCGGATGCCCTTCTTCTCCAGCTTCTCCTTAAACATATCCGCCGCAGTCTGGCCGGTATACTTCGTCACCACCACGCTGCCTACATACAGGCCGCAGGCACGGTAACCCTCTACCAGACGTACCACGTCTTCATCATAGGTAATTCCTAAATCTTCTCTCTTTTTATTCTGTTCGATGGAATCTGCGCCGATGACAATCACAACTTCCGCCTGATCCGCAAGAGTAAGAAGCATCTTAAGCTTACTGTCCGGCTGAAAACCCGGCAGTACTCTGGATGCATGGTAATCATCCAAAAGCTTACCGCCGAACTCCAGATAAAGCTTATCGCCAAACTTTTCGATACGCTTCATAATGTACTCCGACTGCATCTTCAAATATTTGTCATTGTCGAACCCGATCTTCATAGCCTTTGTCCTCTCTTCTTACTGCGCATTTCCATCCCAATCAAATCCCATCCGGACTAAAACTTCAAAACACCCAGATGCTCCAACAAAATCTTTACACCAAGTAAAATCAAAACAATTCCGCCGAAGGCTTCCGCCTTTGACTTAAACTTTGCTCCGAAATAATTCCCGATTATAACACCTACGGCAGATAACGCAAACGTAATCACACCGATAAAGGAAACTGCCGGAACAATATCTACTTTCAAAAAGGCATAGGACACACCCACAGCCAATGCATCGATACTGGTAGCAACCGCCATAGGAAGCATCGCTTTCGGTCCGAAGAAAGCATCCAACTCTTCCGCTCCTTCTCTGGACTCCCGTATCATATTGAATCCGATGATACCAAGAAGTACGAAAGCAATCCAGTGATCGAAACTCACTATGTAATCCGAAAAGCTCTTCCCGAGAAAATAACCGATCAGTGGCATTCCGGCCTGGAATCCGCCGAAATACAGACCTGTGATCAAACCGTGTTTTATCTTTATTTTCTTCACGGAAAGGCCCTTACAAATGGCCACCGCAAAAGCATCCATAGACAGACCTACCGCGGTCAGAAACAACTCCAAAAGTCCCATGTACGTTCCTCCATCACATAAAATCTAGTCTACACGATTTTTAAAACAGTGTCAATATTTCTCCTTGTTATTTTCTCCGATTTTCAAGCAAAATCTGACGTAATTTTACTTCGTATATCCGAAGGCATAAATGGTAAATGCCTTCTCTTCGTCCCCTTCCGCCATACGGATTTCCACGGTATGCTCCGATGCCTCTTTTTCATCAATGAGAAGCACTACATTGGAGTTGCCCCAACCGCCTGCACCGTTCACGGTCATGGCAAGAGTGCCGTCCACATACACTTCCGCATTGCCGAAGGTCGCACCTCCGGTCTTGTAATTCAACAGCAGATTCTTACAAGTCAACGTCATCTTAAAGCTGTCGTTTCCGCCCTGGCTGTCATGCATCCAGTTATCCGGAAAGGACAAACCGCCCTTCACCTGGAATCCCTGGACATCCGCATCCGTCTTGGTAAAGGATCCGGTCTCGATTACCACATCCTCAGACAAAGCGGTAATCATCTTCGTGCCGGAAAAATCTCTTCCCTTCTTCGGTGCTTCCGGAATCGCATTCATCTCTTCCGCTTCTTCCTTGTCAATCTCATCAATCAGCTGCATGATGCAATCCTTCATTACGGTATGTCCGTAGTTGTTCGGATGATAGGAATCCGCATAAAACTTATTCTTGGTCATATACTTCTTCGTAATCGCCGGAGAAATGGCGCTCTTTACGCTAACCACCGGAATGTCGTAATGATTTGCAATCGGCACATGCTCATTCTGCACATTCCACATATCGTCTCTTACGGCAAAAATCATAATAACCGCAGCATCGTTACTCTGGGAAAGCACATCATAGACAATACTCTCATAGCCTCTGCCCTTGGTTGCTTCGCCGTAGTCGTTTACCTCAAATTCAATTAAGAACAAATCCGGTTCTCCGCCCAGTGCTTCCACCACGTCTCTCTCATAACGCATTACACCGAGAGAAGACGGGGTACCGGAAAGGCCCGCATTCACATAATTGATATTGGCACCGTCATTCACACCGTAAGTCTTTCCGAAGGCTTCCGCAAACAGATAGGCATATCCGCTACTCATCGGGCTGGCATTGCCTCCCTCCGTAATGGAACCGCCAAGGGT
>JAZNBY010000225.1:0-20492 GCA_045587325.1 Lachnospiraceae bacterium
TGTAAAGGGTACTCGTGAGTCCTCTACCATGCCGGGTAGTGCAGGCTCCAGCTGGTATTTCCTTCGTTACATCGATCCGGATAATGATAAGGAATTTGCAAATTATGAGTTGTTAAAGCACTGGATGCCGGTTGACTTATACATTGGCGGTCCGGAGCATACGGTAGAACACTTAATGTACTCCCGTATCTGGAACCGTTACCTTTACGACAAGGGATTATCCCCGGTTAAGGAACCGTTCAAGAAGCTGCTTCACCAGGGTATGATTTTAGGTTCCAACGGGATTAAGATGGGTAAGAGATTCCCGGAATTCGTCGTAAATCCGAGTGATATCGTAAGAGATTACGGTGCAGACACCCTTCGTTTGTACGAGATGTTCATGGGACCGCTTGAGGTTTCCAAGCCGTGGAGCCAGCAGGGCGTGGAAGGCGCAAGAAGATTCATCGTTCGTGTATGGAACTTCTTCACTGACGCAGCGAACCTTACCGATGACAACGACGGCACCTTAACCAAGGTATATCACCAGACCGTAAAGAAGGTTACTTCCGACTTTGAGGTACTGGGCTTTAACACCGCAATCAGTCAGATGATGATCTTCATGAATGCGGCATACAAGGCAGGCAAGTGTCCGAGAGAATATGCAGAGGGCTTCATTAAGATGTTCTCCTGTATCTGCCCGCACGCAGGTGAGGAACTTTGGAGCATCATCGGTCACGATAACACCATTGCCTATGAGGCATGGCCGACCTATGACGAAGAAGCCATCAAGGAAGACGAAATCGAAATCGCCGTACAGATGAACGGTAAGGTAAAGGCAAAGCTCATGGTAGCGGCAGAAGCAGACGAAGCAACCGTAAAAGCACAGGTACATGCAGACGAAACCATTGCGGCGCTCCTTGAAGGTAAGAATATTGTAAAAGAGCTCTACGTAAAGGGCAGACTCTACAACATTGTAGTAAAGTAAATCTAAGTTATGTTTAGATTATAGATGTCAAATAACAACCGGCGTAACTGAAATCTTTGATTCACAGACAGTTGCCGGTAACAAGATTTTTTCAAATTGACTTGAACCAGCGCTTCCTCTTCGGAAGTCATCTTTGCGGCGTGTGAATGAAAATTTCTTAAGGAAACCATAAACCGACGTCAGCACTTAGCGAGGTATTATCGAGCTTAGTGTCTGTTACGTCGGTGCATGAGCGAGAGCGGGTTTCCGTAGAAAATTTCATTCGCCGATGCAATCAGGTAACCCCAAAGGAAGCGCGTCAAAAGAAAGGCGGAACTATGGGAAAAGAGTTCAGAAAGCCGGAAGGACGTCCGGTATTTCCGAAAAAGGCAGTAATTACCTCCGGTATGCCGTACGGCAACAAGGAACTGCATTTCGGTCATGTGGGTGGCTTATTTGTACACGCAGATACCTTTGCGCGCTTTATGCGTGACCGTATCGGCGCAGAAAACGTTATTTTTGTATCCGGTACCGACTGTTACGGTTCTCCGATTTTGGAGGGATTCCGTAAGCAGCAGGAGAGCGGTGTGATTCCGGCAGACATGACCATTCATGATTACGTGGAAAAGAATCACAAAATTCAGAAGGATACGTTACATGCTTATGAGATTTATCCGGATTACTATGGTGCTTCCGCATTATATCGTGGTGCCGAGCATCATGTGGACTCCTCCAGAGAATTGTTTGAGGCTCTGTACGAGAGAGGACAGTTAAAGATGATGTCCACTCCGCAGTTCTACGATCCGGAGTTTAAGGTACTCTTAAACGGCAGACAGGTGGTAGGTAAGTGTCCGATTGAGGGTTGCTGTTCCGAAAAGGGTTATGCGGACGAGTGTGACCTTGGTCACCAGTATATGCCGTCGGAGTTGATTGAGCCGAAGAGTATGTTATCCGGAAAGACCCCGGAGATTATTGAGGTAAAGAACTGGTATTTCTCCCTGGAGAACTTTACAGACGAAATGCAGGAGTATATTAACGAGGTACGTGCGAATACCAATACCCGTAAGTATATTTTAAATACTATTGAAGAGTTCTTAAAGAAACCGGTGATTTATGTGCAGAAGAAGTTCATTGCGACAAACCCGAAGACCTATACGGGGGAGGGCGCACCGGAGAAGGATGCTTTTGATGCGGCTTATGAGGCTGGTCTTGCGGAACTGACCGCAGCATTCCCGGCACATGAAATCATTGCCGAGGAAAAGAAGCCGTCCGTAACCTTCGTATTTGCATCTTTGGATGACCGTGACAAGGCAAGAGCAGCGCTTTCCGAACGCAACATCAATTGCCGTACCGGTAAGACCCTGGTACCGTTCCGTTTGTCCGGCAACATCGAATGGGGTGTTCCGGTGCCGGAGTGCGAGGGCAACAAGGATTTGACCTTCTGGGTATGGCCGGAGTCCTTATGGGCACCGATTTCCTTTACCAAGGCATGCCTTGAGGAGCGGGGCAAGGATCCGTCCGAATGGAAAGACTGGTGGATGGGCGGCGACGCACAGGTTTATCAGTTTATCGGTGAGGACAATATTTACTTCTACGGCATTGCCGAGATGGCTATGTTTGCGGCAGCAGATGCAGAGGCAGGTAAGCCGGTTAAGATTGATTATAAGAAGCTTCCACAGATTATTGCAAACCGCCATATTCTGTTTATGGAAAAGAAGGCAAGCTCCAGTTCCGAGATTAAGCCACCGATGGCAAAAGACCTGTTGGCGTTCTATACACCGGAGCAGTTACGCATGCACTTCTTAAGTCTTGGTCTTTCCACTAAGAGCTCCAGCTTCAAACCGCAGATTTATCTGCCGGAAGCAGAGCGTGAGGGTGTGGACCCGGTATTAAAGGAAGGTAACCTTCTGACTAACGTATTCAACCGTATTGTGCGTTCCTGTCTGTATACGGTGCAGAAATACAATGATTCCGTCATTCCGATGGGCGTAGTGGATGAGAAGATTAAGGCTGCTTCCGAAGAAGCTATCCTTGAGTACGAGCGCCACATGTACAACCATGATTTCCACCGCATTACCTATGTGCTGGATGACTATATCCGTTTGCTGAACAAGCACTACGCAAACAATATTAAGAAGGCAGAGGAGGAAGGCGGCGAAGCACTTCGCAACCAGCTTCTTACCGACTGCTTCTATGGTATCAAGACCGCACTGTTACTCCTTCATCCGATTGCACCGACAGGCTGCGAGACGGTACGTGAGTATGTGGGCTTGTCTGAGAAGGTATACGATTGGAACTTTGCTTTTGCAGACATGAAGGACGTATTGGCAAATCCGAGTGGAGAGACCAAGTTCTTACCGCCGCGTTTTGACTTCTTCTTACGTCATGAAAGTCAGTTGGCGGAACTTCAGGAGAAGTAAGAGAAGGAATTTTATAAGAGTTGATAAGGCCGCTTCCGGGAACGGGAGCGGTCTTTTTTGCAGAGGAAGATGTCGCTGTTCTGAAGGCAAAGTGAGCGTTACGCCTTCACCCAAAAGATACAGTTGAATTCCTATGGCTTCTGTGTTAAGCTGAAGGTAGTAAAATGTTACAATATAAGTAGAAGGAGGGGACAAAGGTATGAAAAAAACAGTTGTTGTAATCGGTCTGATTATGCTAGGTGTTTTATCCGGATGCAAAAAAGATTCCCGGGACATGACGCCGGGAGTAACAGAAACGGAAGGAACACAACCGGAAGTAATACGGCCGAATAGTTCGTATATTGCGGATTATTTGGAAATTACAAGTAGAAAAAATAGCGAATTTGTAGTGCTCAGAGTGAAAGATGATTATCTTGAAGTCACCCGGGACTATGAAATGGTGTATAAGGGAAAAGAAGGTGAATACCCGGAGTTGGAAGATGGTCAGATAGCACGGGTAATAGCAGATGTAGATGTTTATGACGGTGGTATAGACGGATATTCCGGTAATAAATTTATCACGAACTTAAAGCAATATGAAGTTTTGGATTATAGAGATGCGGTGGATGAATTGAAGATTCCGAGCTGTGAAGGAGAAACTTCTTTTTATCGACAAACTTTATTTCATTATCAGGATGGAGAAAAGCTTTATTTTATTATTTTGAATCGGGATTATATCAGGGTGTATTTGGACGGAACCGTTATCATGGAATACGAGTATGGCGATTTGGAAAACAACCTGGAACCGTTTTGGACGGAAGTAATGAATCAAAGTGAATAACTGTTTTACGAATCATTGTTGTTGTGAAAGACAGACTTACAATTGCATTTTATTTGGGCTGACCGTAAGGTCCAGGTCCACCGGCTGGCGGGGATTTACCCCGCCTTTTTTGCACCATTTTAGACGGCATTGATGAGGGCAAACATTGACTTTGAAATAGGCGAGTGGTAGAATAGACGGAAAGAGAAAACGGGTTTGTAAGGGGAAAATTATGCAGATCAACAAAGAGATTATTGCCATAGAATTAGATAAGTTAATTGATACAATCTTTCAATTACCGGAAGTGAACACTGTAAAGATTCGTGATGTAATAATACAAAAGGGAGAGACCAGAAGTGCAAAATTACAGGATGCGATGGAGAAAAGCTACCATGATTGTTGCAGTGACGTTGACTTGGCGGTTGTGGTGACGCTTTCATCGAAGGAGACCATATCAGAGCAAGAGTATATGAAGCGGATTGACAGATTCGGAATCGGGGAAGAAAATTGTCTTGGCTTTTGTTATGTGGAAGAAAATAGCATGTACCGCATTATTATGAAAAACGGAATGCGGTATGATTTTGGCTTTGAATTTTGTTATGATGAGAATGCAGAGCTAGTTTCTTTTGAAACGAAAGAAGAAAAAAACGATCATCCGAATTGGGCAAGAGATAATGTGAATCGATTCTGGTTTACGCAACTTCAGGCTCTGGGGAAGCTGTATCGTAAAGACTTTTTGATCAGTAACCATCTTGCAAATATGAATTTAAATGAGACATTGGTACAACAGATGGTGCTTCGGGATATGAAGTATGGGACCAATCATCACCGCTATGGTTACGAAGAGGAACTGATTTACTTGAAATATAAGGGAAAGTGTCCTGTGAAATCAGGGAACGATACATTTGATCTTATTGCGGACAAGTTGTATTCTGCGGCGTTGGCATATGATGAGTTGACGAAGGTGTTCTATCCGGAGTATGAAGGTAGAAGTGAAATTTTCTTTGAAATATGGAAATGCTACGAGCAGAACCGAAAATAGTCAGAAGGAGCAAGAGGGACTGGAGTATGAATATGAAAGCTACAAGAAAACACCTTGCAGAAGTTGGAAGAGAAAAAGCGTTATTACCTTTTCATGGATATATCGATGGAAAGGAATCGAATATCGAACCGATTGTAAAGCATTTTCCTAAATGGAACTTAAAAGAAGCGGACCGCCTGTGGTGTGCGGCATTTGTGTATTACTGCTGTGTGGAAGCAGGATTTGAGATTCCTTACAGCCCAGAGGAGTGCATTACTTGTAGCTTGGCGGGCTGCGGTGGGTGGGAAGAATTTGCAATAGCTGACAATCGGATTGAGTACCATAAAAGAGGCGACGGGTTTGAGCCGGAAGCCGGAGATATCGTGATTTATGACAGAGTGTTTATTAACAAAGAGCATGACCATATCGGGATTGTATTAGAAGCTTATGAAGATAAGCTTGTGGTGGCAGAAGGAAACACCTTTAATGATAATATTTCAAGGGTGTTGGAACGTTCGATGGACGAACATATCCGGTCATATATCAGGATTCCGAACGGGTATCGGTACTAGGGAGGTGTAGTTATGATACAGTTAAAAGAAATTACCCAAGACAATCTGGATGAGGTATTGGGGCTAAGTGTCGCAGAACATCAGAAATCATTTGTATCCACCACGGCCGATTCCTTGGCACAGGCGTATGTTTATAATGACACTGCATTTCCGTTTGCAATTTATGCGAATGAAAAAGTGGTAGGATTTATTATGCTGGGATATTACGAGTCCAGAAGGCAGTATACTTTGTGGAAGTTTTTGATAGATAAAGAACATCAGGGCAAAGGTTATGGAAAAGAGGCTTTGAAACAAGGGATTACATATTTAAAGAAACGATTTAATACGAAGGAGATTTATACCGGAGTATCATTAGGTAATGAGGTTGCAAAGAGCCTTTATAAGTCCGTAGGATTTGTGGAGACAGGACTGGTTGAGGATGGGATGGAAGAGTTGAGATTAGAATGTTAATGCATTATAGTAAGGGAGGAAAAATATGGAATATAAAATTGTGTCTGCAGATGATATGGCGGCGTTGGCTGTTGCAATGGGAAAAGCGTATTCGGAAGCACCTTGGAATGAAGTATGGACGGAAGAAAGAGCAATTCGAAGGATTAAGTCCATTCTGGGAAATTATGAGGTGTTTGGATTGGCAGCAGTTGCGGACAATGAAATTGTGGGTGCAGTGCTGGGCTTTGTTGATCCTTATGCTGAGGAGGACTTTTTCTTTGTTTCGGAGTTGTTTGTTGTTCCGGAATGGAAAAGGAAAGGTGTGGGAAAATATTTGCTTTCAAACTTAGAAAAGCATCTGAAAGAAAAAGGGATTTATACATTGCAGCTAATCTCTATCGAAGATAATGAAACCTTTTATAAAAAGGCAGGTTTGGATAAGGATTGTGTTTCTGTAATGTTTAAGCGGTTAGAACGATAAATCAAGTGAGGTTATTATTATGGAAAACGGAACTACAAACTGGGGACAGAGTGTCACCGGAGTTGTAATTAAGGATAACAAAGTACTGCTTGCCCGCCACACCTACGGAGGTGGAAAGGGGCTTTTGATTGTGCCGGGCGGCTATGTGAATGAGGGGGAAACACCGCAGGATGCGTTGGTGCGGGAATACATGGAAGAGACCAAGGTGACGGTAAAGCCGTTAGATATTATCGGAATCCGCTTTAATATGTACGACTGGTACATAGCATTTCGTGCCGAATATGTGTCCGGGGAGCCTTGTTCGGACCATGAGGAGAACAGTGAGGTACTGTGGTTGGACGTAGAGGAAGCCCTCACAAGAGAAGATGTACCGGAACTTACGAAGAAATTGATTGAAAGTGCAATTACCAAAGAACCGGGACTGCATTATGAAGAGTATAACGGCAGTACGAAGCATGGACCATATTCGTTGTATTGTTTGTAAATGAGAAGTAATTGACAGATAAGACGATGTCTGTTATAATATGTAGCGTGCTACACATGAGAGGAGGGGGACAGTGGCAAAAAAAGATGTCGGATATTTTATAAAAAATATTAACGATAAGCTGAAGGTAAAAGCGGATGCGGATTTAAAGCATTTTAATCTTACTCTGGCGCAAAGTCGTGTGCTTGCGTTTCTAAACCACAAGGGCGGAAGTGCCACACAAAAGGAAATCGAACTGTTTCTGGAAGTGTCTCATCCGACCGTTGTAGGTATTGTGTCACGGATGGAGCAAAATGGGTATGTGACCGGCCGGATGGATGAGGAAGATAAGCGAAATAAGATTGTGGTACTGACGGAAAAGGCCAAGGCCATTGGTGAGGATATGGAGAAGAACATAAGTGCCAATGAGAACAAGATGCTTTCTTCACTTTCGGAGGAAGAGGTTGCCAATCTTAAGCGAATGCTCATGGTGATTTATAAAAACTTAGAATAAGTAGGCCGGGGATTGCCGGCTTTTACTTAGATATAAAGTGTAGCGTGCTACACGTAAAAGGAGAGATGTTATGATAAAAACGTTACTTAAGAGTCTGCGGGAACATAAAAAAGGCTCTGTAATAACCATTTTGTTGTCCATACTGGAAGCGGCATTTGAAATATTTATCCCGCTTTGTATGGCAAAGGTAATTGATGAAGGTGTTGATGTGGGACGCATGGGAGCAGTAGGAAAGTACGGTATTATACTGCTTTTGTTTGCCTTTTTCCAATTGCTGACCGGTGTGCTTTCCGCACATATTGCGGCACGTACCTCTGTGGGATTTTCCGCAAATTTGCGTCAGGATATGTATGATAATGTACAGACCTTTGCATTTTCCAACATCGATAAGTTTTCTACGGCTTCTATTGTAACCAGATTGACGACGGATGTGACCAATATTCAGAATGCTTATCAGATGTTAATTCGTATGGCAGTCAGAGGCCCGATTATGCTGGTGTTCTCTATGATAGTATCCTTCCGTATCAACCGGACGATTTCTATGATTTTCCTTGTGGTGATACCGATTATGGCGGCATTGCTGCTTTTGATTATCAAGAATGTAAACCCGATTTTCGGAAGAGTGTTCCGTACCTACGACAACCTGAATAATGTGGTGCAGGAAAACGTAAGGGGTATTCGAGTGGTAAAGACCTTTAACAGAGAGCAGTATGAAACGGAAAAGTTTAAGGGGATCTCCGAACGGATTTACAGAGATTTCGCAAAGGGAGAACGGCTCCTTGCCTTTAATTCTCCGATTATGCAGTTTTTTATGTATACCTGTACTATACTGATTTTCTGGATTGGTGCAAAGGCCATTGTGGCAAGCGGAAACAATGCGGCCCTGGGCCTTACCACGGGAGACTTAACGGCACTGTTTTCCTATGCAATGCAGATATTGATGAGCCTGATGATGCTGTCTATGGTGTTTGCTATGATTACCATTTCCATTGCGTCCGCCCGTCGTATTGCGGAATTGTTGGAGGAGAAAACGGACATCGCAAATCCGGAACAGCCGGTGACGGAAGTAAAGGATGGTTCGATTCGTTTTGAACAAGTGGATTTTGTTTACGCATCCAAGGCAGACAAGAAGGTATTAGAGAATATCAATTTAACCATAGCATCCGGTGAAACGGTGGGAATCATTGGCGGTACCGGTTCCTCCAAATCCAGCCTGGTACAGTTGATTCCCCGGTTGTATGATGTGACCGGCGGCAGTCTTTTCGTAGGCGGGACGGATGTCAGAAATTATGACCTTGAGTCTTTACGGAATGCGGTTGCAATGGTATTGCAGAAAAATGAATTGTTTTCGGGTACGATTAAAGAAAATCTGCGTTGGGGAAATGAAAATGCCACCGACGAAGAACTGGTACAAGCCTGTAAGCTTGCCTGTGCGGATGAGTTTATTCAGACTTTCCCGGAGAAATACGATACTCATATCGAACAGGGAGGCACCAATGTTTCCGGCGGACAGAAACAACGTCTTTGTATTGCCCGTGCACTTTTGAAAAAGCCGAAGGTACTGATTTTGGATGATTCCACCAGTGCGGTGGATACGAGGACCGATGCAACGATTCAGAAGTCGTTTGCAGAGTATATTCCGGAAACCACGAAGATTATTATTGCCCAGCGTGTCAGCTCGGTACGGCATGCCGACCAGATTGTGGTGCTGGATGACGGTAAGATTGTGGCAATCGGGAAGCATGAGGAGTTATTGAAAAACTGTGATATTTACCGTGAAGTATACGAATCCCAGCAGAAAGGAGAGAAGGACCATGAATAAGGATGAAACAAAAATGCCTCCGATGGGAAGACCGCCGATGGGTAAACCGTCGAAGGGCCAAATGCCACCGGATATGCCACCGGGCGGTATGCCGCCAAGACCGACATTTGATCCGAAAACATTAAGGCGTTTGTTGTCCTATATGAAGGAATATAAGGCGAAGTTGTTTTTTGTGGTAATCTGTATTCTGCTTAGTGCAATCGCGGGGGCAGCATCTTCTCTGTTTTTGCAAATATTGATTGACGATCATATTGTGCCGCTGTTAGGCATGTCAAGTCCGGTGTTTACAGGACTGTTAAAAGCATTGATGGTAATCGGTGTCATTTATATCGTGGGCATTTTGTCTACCCTGTTTTATAACAGGGTGATGGTAACGATTGCCCAGGGAACGTTAAAAAAGATTCGTGACGATCTATTCGAGAAAATGCAGCGTCTCCCAATCCGCCAGTTTGATATTCGCACGCACGGCGATATTATGAGCCTTTACACCAATGATACCGATACGCTTCGTCAGATGATTGCGCAGGCAATGGCACAGCTTATTTCTTCGGTATTTACCATTGTGGCGGTGTTTGTATGTATGCTATACATCAGTGTCTGGCTGACGCTGGTTGCCGTAGTGGTAATGCTTCTTATTCTGCGGATTGTAAAGAGTGTGACCGGAAAAATCGGCGTATTTTTTATGATGCAGCAGAAGACCCTTGCCGATGTAAACGGCTATGTAGAGGAAATGATAAACGGCCAGAAGGTAATTAAAGTATTCTGCCACGAAGAGAAGGTAAAAGAAGAACTGAGGGAGAAAAATAAGGCATGGGCCCACAGTGCAGCCAGTGCAAGCGGCTATGCCAATTCCATGATGCCGATGATGAACGCGCTGGGCTATGTGCAGTATGTGATTATCGCAATTCTGGGTGCATATATGGCTATTGCGGGAATGACGAATCTGGGGCTCACGGGGACCGGGACAATGACCCTCGGTATGCTTGCTTCGTTCTTGACGTTATCAAGAAGTTTTACAGGACCAGTTTCACAGATTTCCAACCAGTTCAATTCCATTGTAACGGCATTGGCAGGTGCATCCCGTATCTTTGCCTTTATGGATGAGGAGCCGGAAACAGATGAAGGCTATGTGACGTTGGTAAATGCAAAGGAAGACAATGGTGTAATCACCGAGACGAAGGAACGTACCGGAATGTGGGCTTGGAAACACCCGCATCAGGACGGCACAGTAACCTATACGAAGCTGGAGGGCAGAGTGGTACTGGATGGTGTGGATTTTGGCTATGTACCGGAAAAGCAGGTACTGCACGATATTACGCTGATGGCGGAGCCGGGACAGAAGATAGCTTTTGTAGGTGCTACCGGTGCCGGTAAAACTACTATTACCAACCTGATCAACCGTTTTTATGATATTGCGGATGGTAAGATACGTTACGATGGCATCAACATCAACAAGATCAAGAAGGCGGACCTGCGTCGTTCCCTGGGCGTGGTATTGCAGGAGGTAAATCTATTTACGGGAACGGTGATGGAAAACTTGCGCTACGGCAATCTGGAGGCTACGGACGAGGAGTGCATCGCTGCCGCAAAGCTTGCCAACGCCGACGGCTTTATCCGAATGTTGCCGCAAGGTTATGATACGGTGTTAAAGGGTGACGGAAGCGGTTTGTCCCAAGGACAGCGCCAGTTGATTTCCATAGCCCGGGCTGCGGTATCCGACCCGCCGGTTATGATTTTGGACGAAGCAACCTCCTCCATTGATACCCGTACCGAGGCTTTGGTACAGGACGGCATGGATAAGCTCATGAAAGGGCGAACCGTGTTTGTGATTGCCCATCGTTTGTCTACAGTACAAAACTCTGATATAATCATGGTACTGGATCATGGCCGGATTATTGAGAGGGGAAATCATGAGGAATTAATTGCACGGAAAGGAACGTATTATCAGCTTTACACCGGTGCATTTGAATTAGAATAACAGAAGAAATAGGATAAGGCTTCCTGGGCAGAAATGTCGGGGGGCCTTGCTTTTTGGTTCGTTGACTTTCGGGGAGGGGAATGGTAGAATGGAAAAGCAGATCTATAGTATTAGAATTGCCACAGAAGTCCGAGGATAAGAATGATTATAGTTTCAGGAATCATAGTGAGGTGGAGGCGCTTGTGGTGTACACCGTGGAGGAGAATGAATGATTTACAATGCGGAAGATTTGTTGAAAAAAGTAGAAGAATACGGTTTTCTCCCGTTTTTTAAGAACGGGATACCGGGCTATTCCGTCGAGGAACTGTGTCCGCCGGAACTTTGGTTTACCGACAAGGAAGGACCATGGGAATGGAAGGGACCGGTTGCAAAAAGCGGCAGGTGCATGTACGGGAAATTCTTCAATGGGAAAGCGGGATTTGTCAGCAAAGAATGGATTCCTGACTTTGTGAATTACCGCAGGGATGGTTATGATTTTGATGCACGCTATGAGGATGGGTTGGCATTTTACAAAGATAAAGAACTGTTCGATACCATTGCGGAACATGAAGTGATTCTGTCAAAGAATCTGAAAGAGATTCGTAATTACCGTAAGGGTGGCAACAAGGGGTTTGATACCATTATGACACGTCTTCAAATGCAAAGTTATGTTTGTGTCGCAGATTTCGTTTATGCGAAGGACAAATTCGGAAAACCTTACGGTTGGGGCATCGCGCAGTATACAACACCGGAGCATTTCTTCGGGTACGATTTTATTGCTTCGGGGTATTCGGCAGAGCCTGCGGTATCGGGGAAAAAGATGATTGACCGGGTAAAAGAAGTGTTGCCGACAGCAAGCGAGCAGCAAATAGCGAAGCTTATGCGGATATAAAAGAATGAAAAGGTGAGGATATCATGGACTATTCAATGGAAGAGAGAAGCAAACGCATCCTGGCGATGTGTTTACAGGAAACAAGTAAAAATCCGATCGAGATATTTCATAAAATCGCAAGACAGGATTTTGTGAGAATTCATGGACCGGAGCACCATATTTTGGACGGTGCGGCGCTTTTGACAGCGTTTTATAATGCCGGAGGAACATTAGAGTTGTCACAGAGCCTGGAGGAATTGATGCGTCGCGGGCTGCAGATGCCGGGGGCTACCTGCGGGCAGTGGGGCGTGTGCGGTGCGGTAAGCTCTATGGGTGCGGCGCTTTCTATTATTGACGGAACCGGACCGTTGTCGACAGACGACACTTGGGGAGAGCATATGAAGTTTACATCGAAAGCACTGGGCGCATTGGCGGAAGTCGGCGGTCCGCGGTGTTGTAAGAGAGATGCCTTTTTAGCTTTTTCCGAAGTTATTGATTTTGTAAATGAGAAGTATGACGTAACGCTGGAAAAGACAGAGATAAAGTGCGATTACAGCAGCAAAAATCAGCAATGTATCGGGAAGAGATGTCCTTTCTATAAAAAAAAGGTCGCCTTTATCTGTGTACATAACTCCTGTCGCAGCCAGATTGCAGAGGCGTTAGGGAAAAAGTATTTGTCGGATTCCTTCGAATGTTATTCTGCAGGAACGGAAACGAAACCACAAATCAATCAGGATGCGGTTCGGATTATGAAGGAACTATATGATATTGACATGGAGGAAACCCAGTATTCCAAATTGATGACGGACATTCCGAATCCAGATGTTGCGATTTCCATGGGATGTAACGTGAGTTGTCCGTTTATCGGGCGGGCCTTTGATGATGATTGGGGACTGGAAGACCCGACGGGAAAGTCGGACGAAGAGTTTATAAAGGTAATCAGAGAAATAGAGAAACGGATAAAAGCGATGTTATAAAGAGATTTCTTGTATAAGGAGGTGTGGATATGAAAATCGGAATTATCGGTTATGGGAGTACGGGAAAGATGTTCTTTGAAAAGTTCTTGGAAAGTAAGAGTGTTTCGGCAGAGAATCTTTTGATGGCAAATCGAACCATAGAAAAGATTGCACATCTGAAGGATAGATGTACGGTATGTGATAGTAATCGGGAGCTGGCGATAGAAGCGGATATTATATTTCTGTGTGTTCGCCCGGTAGATATGAAACAGGTTTTGTTGGAAATCAGGGAGTGCTTAAAAAAGGATACTTTACTGGTTTCCTTAAACGGCAGTATTTTATTTGAACAGATAGAGCAGATTTGCGATAACAAAATTGCAAAAGTGATTCCCAGCGTGACGGCGGAGGTGAATCAAGCGCAGACACTGGTATGTTATAATGAGCGAGTGACAGAGAAGGATAAGGAGTATTTGAGAAAGTTATTTTCCTGTATGGGTACGGTGATTGAACTGCCGGAGCAGGAGATGGGAATGGGGGCTGAACTGGTAAGCTGTATGCCGGGCTTCATAGCGGCAATATTTCAAGAGATTTGCACATCTGCAAAGAAACATACGACGCTTTCGGAGAATGAAATTGCCCGGATGGTATTACATACTATGGTGGGAACCGGAACATTGATGCTGGAAAAGGATTATTCCTTTGAAGATGTAATTAGCAGAGTGGCAACAAAAGGTGGCATTACGGAAGAGGGAACGAATGTAATAGAAGAACAGTTTCCTCAAGTGGTAGATCAAGTGTTTGAAAGGACCTTAGAGAAACGTAGACAAACAACAGAGAAAGCGAAAGAAAGTTTTGAAGGGACAAGGTAGTGGCATGGTACTCTTAGTGATAGATACACAAAAACGAATCACAAATGAAGAACTGTATCAATTCGAACTGTTTGAAAATCGTATCAAGACTTTAATTGCAAAAGCCAGAGCATGCGGTGTAGAAGTGATTTATATCCGTCATGATGACGGAGTCGGCGAAGAACTGACAAAAGGAACGGATGGATTTGAGATTTACGATGGATTTAAGCCATTGGATGACGAGCGGATTTTTGATAAGTTTGTAAACAGTCCTTTCAAAGAGTCAGGATTGCTTGATTACCTAAAAGAAAAAGGCGAAGATACGATTCTAGCGGTTGGTCTGCAAACGGACTATTGTATAGACGCTACTGTGAAATGCGGGTTTGAACACGGATTTCGGATGATTGTGCCGGAATATACCAACAGTACCTTTGACAATGCCTTTATGACAGCGGAGCAGACTTATCGGTATTACAATGACTTTATGTGGAAGGGAAGATATGCAGAGTGTGTTTCTTTTGAAGAAGCACTTGCGTTGTTGCGCTAATCAACCCGGAATTGCGAAATGCAACGTCCTGTTGCGTGACTGTTTTGCGTGAGTTTGTTATAGTAGGGGTAGTTAAGAAATATAAGGAGGCTATGGATATGAATAATGTAGGGAAAAGTATTAAGAAGTTAAGAAATGAAAAAGGCCTTACCCAGGATCAACTGGCAGAAACGCTTCATGTGACGAGACAAGCGGTATCGAATTGGGAGACCGGAAAAACACAGCCGGACATTGAGACCTTGTCTGCATTAGCGGAATGTTTTGAGATTCCGGTGGAAGAGCTGATTTATGGAAATGCAACATCGCAACGTGAAACCAAAGTGATTATTGAAAAGACGACCGAGAAAGGAATTGATATCGGTGCGGCAATTGGTGTATCTCTGGCAGTAATGCTGTCTTATTTGAAGTGGAAGTCCATCGGCTGGGCGATTTTTCATGGGATGCTGAACTGGGGTTATGTAATTTATTACGTGATTAAGTTTTAAGGGAAATAAAAGTTTATCTATTTTGTAATAACAGAAAGAAGTGAGAACAACAGATGAATTACTTAAACGCCAAAGAAGTGCTTCCGGCAGAGCTTTTTAAAGAAATTCAAAAGTATGCCGGTGGAAACTTGCTATATGTTCCTTTAGCGGAAGAAAAGGAGAAAACCTGGGGCGAAGTTTCGGGGCAGAAGCAGTATTACAGAAAACGGAACCGGATGCTACAGAATAAGTATTTGTATGGTGTTTCCGTGGAGGAGTTGGCAAAGGAGTATTCTTTGTCAAAAGAGACCGTGAAGAAAATCGTGTACGAGAAACAAGGCCGAGATGAACTTCGGTTTGCACCGGGGGTACAGTCAGCCAAAGAGTATAACGATAACGGACTTTTGGAGGAGTGGATTCATACCTATCTTTTATTTGAACGGAAGAATAAAGCGTTTTCCGATGGACTGTATTTGGAAAATCGGTATTACTTAGGACCTCTTGCCATGCCGCTTTCTATGTTTGTACGAAGTAGCGGACCGGAGGAGGGTATCAAATGGCAGGTACATCCGGTGGTGTTCGAGGACAGAGTAAATGCATGGAGAGAGAAGATTCGGGGCAATCAGATTCTTCCGCCGGTGATTGTGGGGTATGCGGACGGAGCGTTTGAGATAAACTGTAACAATCCTTTGTTTGAGGCACTGATTCGGGAAGGTGTCACCTATTTTCCGGTTATTATGTGGACTACAAAGAAAAACGATTACGATGATTTTGTAAAGAAGTATGCACCATATACCGAGTTTGTTTTAAAGTAAAGTCGGAATAAAACGAGGAGTTGTCTTGTGATAAAATTTTATGATATGAAAGGTGGTATCACAAGATGACAAGGATTACAGTAAGAAATAATATATTTCAGCATATTCAAGTCTTAAAAACGAATCGGACGAAACGAAACCGCTATGGAGAGTTTGTAGTCGAAGGCGTCCGGAACATAAATGAGGCGATAAAAAACGGATGGCAGATTATATCTTTTTTCTGCGAAGAAGGGGAACTGTCCGATTGGGCCAAAGAGTTGCTTACTTCTGTAAAGACGAAGGGAAATTACCGGTTTTCGAAAGAACTTATGAAGGAACTCAGCAGCAAGGAAGACACTTCCGAACTAATGGCAATTGTGGCAATGAAAGAGAATGTGCCTACGCAAATGAAACTGTCAAGCAATCCGTTTCTGGTGCTGTTTGACCGCCCGTCAAACAAAGGGAATCTGGGGACGATGATACGCTCCTGTGATGCGCTGGGCGTGGATGCGTTGATTCTTACCGGACATGGGGTGGATTTGTATGACCCGGAGGTGGTTGCTGCGTCTATGGGGTCGTTCTTTTCATTGCCGGTATTACGGATTGCGGAACCGGATACATTGTATGAAATGATAAACCGCATGAAAGCGTCCTATGGAACATTTCGTATGTTCGGTTCCACAGCTCATCAGCAAAAGGCAATCTATGAGCTGGATCTGACGTCCCCGTTGCTGCTTTTTATCGGGAATGAAACAAAAGGTTTAAGTTATGCTTATAAGGAATTGTGCGATGAACTGTGTACCATACCCATGGCAGAATCAAGTACGGCGTCATCGTTTAATGTCAGTTGTGCTGCGTCAATCATGATGTATGAAGTGGTACGGCAGCGGAAAGGAAATCTATGATATACGGAACATTATCTTTGGCAAAGGAATATGCCAAGGACGGAAGAATAGAGGAATGGATGCAGGATTTTTTGCGGACGGACGGAAAGAATCTTGCCTTGGCGGATGGACTCTTATTGGAGAAACGGCATTATTTCGGGATTCGGGAGATACCGATTGCGCTTCTTTCTGATGTGAAGTCCGGAACACCGGAGTATTTGCATGCGGAGAATGATATACAGTACTTTTTTTATGTGGTGGAGCAGATGAAAGAAAGTCTGGCAGATGGTTGGGATGCCCCACCGCTTATTGTGGAGTATGTCTACGGAAAGTTTCAGGTGGATGACGGCAGACATCGTTTGGAATTGTATCGTCAGATAGGTGCGGAACGTGTCTGGGCGGCAGTGTGGACCACAGGAGAAGAAAACAGGAAAACAGTAGAGAAGATTTTGGAGGAAAACAGATGAACGGACAATGTATGAAATGCGGAAATTATGAGTGGGATAAGATCGTGGACGGAACTAAGGTAAAATGTCCAAAGTGCGGGTATACCTGGGAGCAGGTATCCTTACCGCTGTTTATTTTATCTGGTTGCAGCGGTGTGGGAAAGACAACCACAGCCCAGATGATTCAGCAAAAGAAAGTGGATTTTGTGGTGTTGGATGCGGATATTTTTTGCGGTTATATGAAGTCGGAAACCAATGAAGATTTTGAGAGCCGGTTAAATCTGATTGAACAGCTTTCCATGAACATTATGCAGAGCGGCCACCCGGTACTTTGGACTATGGCAGGAAATCTGGACAAACTGCATCATCAGTATTGCAGACGATTTTTCCCGGATGTAAAAGTTCTTGCACTTACTTGTGAGGAGGAACTTCTTCGGAAGCGTATGAAAGAAGGCCGTGGTATTACCGATGAAAACTGGATTGAAGGTTCGGTAGACTATAACGGATATTTCAGAACCCATGACCGGCACGGCGATACGGTATTTGAGACCTTTGACATTAGCGGAAAGGCTGTGGAGGAAGTGGCGGATTATGTGATTGCATGGGTGAAGAAAAACTGTTAAAGAAATTATTTTATAAAGAGGACACGAAGGTGTCCTCTTTGTTTTGCTTGGGAAGGGAGGAATGTTGACTTTCGAATAGGGCAGTGATAGAATGTCTGCAGGAAGAGTATGAATCAGGATATATCATAAGGAGGGTGTAGAACGAGATGACCAAAGTGTATTTTGTCCGTCATGCGGAGCCTGTGCATGCCCATAAGGATGACCGCACCAGACCGTTGACTGCGGAGGGACTTGCAGATCGGAAGATTGTACTGGAAACATTAAAAGATAAGGGGATTGATGTGTTTTATTGTAGCCCCTACGTCAGAAGTATGGCGACGATAGAAGAAGCAGCGGCTTTTTTTGAAAAAGAAATCCTTACGGATGAGCGGCTCAGAGAACGGGAGAAAGGAAACGAAGGAAATTCTTCCGGAAATGTGCTTAAGATGCGTTGGACGGATTTTTCCTTCCATGAAGAAGGCGGGGAGTCCATTGGTATGGTACAGAGACGTAACGTGGAGGTACTGCGGGAGATTTTAACGGCAAACGAGGGAAAAAATATTGTCATCGGTACCCACGGAACGGCACTGAGCTCCATTTTAAATTACTATAATCCGAAGTTTAATTGCGACGATTTTCTGCGGATTGTGGACTGGATGCCGTATATCATCGAGTTGGATTTTGAGGGAGAGAAATGTGTCGGTATGATAGAGCACGCCTATGTGGAGAAGACATTTCCGGAGCGTATGGCTTCGTTTAAAAAGTAATAGAAAGAAGGAGAAAGGCAAATGGAGACCTATTATTATATTGTGGACAGTATCGACGGCGACTATGCCCATCTGGTGCGCACCGATATTGAATCAACCGAGAAAAAACTGGTTGCTCGTGCACTGCTTCCGGGGGGAATCGATGTGGGTACGAAGTTAAAATACGAGATGTTTGAGTATGAGGTAATATAGCTATGGCAAAGGAAAAGACAGTAAAAACAAATGCGATGCGAATTTTGGATTCCCTTAAGATTTCCTATGAAATGCAGTCTTATGAGTGCGATGAGTTTGTGGATGGAGTGACGACGGCGGATACGCTGGGGCTGGACCACAAGTTGGTGTTTAAGACACTGGTAACGGTGGCAAAGAGCAAGGCTTACTATGTGTTTGTGATTCCCATTGAGGCGGAGCTTGACTTAAAGGCGGCAGCAAGAGCAGTGAATGAAAAAGCACTGGAACTTCTTCCGTTAAAAGAACTGACACCGGTGACGGGCTATATAAGAGGAGGATGTACTGCTATTGGAATGAAGAAGGCATTCCCTACGGTCATCGATGCGTCCGTAGAAGGACTACCGCATCTGCATGTCAGCGGTGGTAAGCCGGGATTGCAACTTAAGCTGACCGTAGAAGATTACTTAAAGGCAAGTAAGGCCAAGGTGGCGGAGATAATTGTAAAATAAGAAGAAAAAAGACGGAGCCTCTAATGGTTCCGTCTTTTTTTGTCGATATTATATACAAGGATAGTTACGTCATGACGGATTACATGACAAATTACAAAACAAACGGATTTGGCAAAGAAGATAAGGAGGTCTTTTTATGAACGGAATTCACAGATTCGGAGGTTTTCCGAAAAACGTCAATGAGATTTTAAACGGTGGTAATCGTGAGGAACGTCGTGCAGTCGGGAAAGGAAAACATCCGGCAAACGAGGCTGCCGCAAAGTATGAAATGTCCGATAAGGCAAAGCATATGGACAAGGATGCTTTAAAGGCATATCAGAAGAATGCGGGCGGCATCCATATGGAAGAGAAGAAAAAGGTAGAGGATGAGGTAGAACTTAGCGAGGCAGCCAAGAACCTTTTGGCAGAGTTAAAGGAAAAGTACGGCGACATCGACTTCTTTGTGGCAGAGTTTTCTACCGACGAGGAAGCACAGTATTACCACAATCAGTCTACCAAGAAATACAGTTGCGTCATTGATCCGCAGACTTTGGAGGAAATGGCTGCAGATGAAGCCGTAAAGGAAAAGTATGTAGGCATTATTGATACCGCGGATGAGAAGTTTGAAGAGGTAAAGGAAGAACTGGGAGAGGATGCGGACCAGATTAAGCGTATGGGTATCACCGTGGATAAAGATGGTGTGGTGACCTACTTTGCTGAACTGACCAAGCAGACCGTACGGATGCAGGAAGACCGTTTGAACGAGCAGAAGGCAATCCGTGCAGAAAAGAAGGAAAAGGCAGAGAAGGCAGAGCGGAAGAAAGAGGAAAAAGCAGAAAAGGCCGATCAAACGCCGGAGATAGAAAAGGAAGAAACAAAGGCAGATCCGAATAAGGTTACCGCAAGTACCATCGAGGAATTGACCGCTAAGATAAAGGAGCTTCTTGCAGAACGGGCAGCAGCGAAGACGGAGCAGGAGACCCAAATGGAACAGAAAGAACAGATTCATCTGGATATTGTTCTGTAAATTGTGGAAGGACATTATGGTAAAAGGCTTGCTATTATGGCCGGAATAGTATAATATTTATCCAGGGGATAAAATAAAAGGGGGATACCAACAGACTTTGATTTGTTGGTATCCCTTTTCGTACAAAACGGAGAGAAGATTCTCTGGCTGCCCTTGTTTTCTTTGGGGTGGCGGTAGTGATTTTACTTAAGCACATGGAGAATTTA
>JAZNBY010000226.1:0-16466 GCA_045587325.1 Lachnospiraceae bacterium
TAGCTGTCGGCAAGCTTCTTCACTTCATCATCCTTGGTGCAAATCTGTGCGTTGATACCGCCGATTAAATCCTCTTCGTCAAAAATGTTGCTGATTTCGCTTGTTACTTTCTCTCCCAACTGGCTGGCGCGTTCCTGATCATCGTTCTCTACACAAACGTTGATAGCATTGTACACCTCATCCATATACCCATTCTTAAGAAGAGAGCCCATAATCGCACTTAAAGCCGTATCCAGCTCTACATTCTTAAGATTCATGCCTGCAAGTACAATCTGTGCATCCGCATTTAATGCCACCGCAGACACTACCTTATCATGCTTGTTTACTACAAGTTCAATACTCGGATTGATATCGATGCATACGATAGAATCCGCTTCTGCCACTGCTTCGGTCACACCCGGCACCTTGTTGTTGTCCTTGTTACGGAACATGCCGATACCAAGTACCAATACCAAGCAAGCAGCCATTGCCGCAATTCCCATCCAAGCCGGATTTAAGCTTCTCTTCTTCGGCTTGTAATTTGCAGCCTCTTCTACATACTTCTCGGACACCTCATTGATGGCGTCCACCATTTTGTTTTCTTTCATAGGAAGTTTCCCCTTTCCTCCAAATAATCCTTAAGCTGTTTTCTCATGCGGGTCAATCGGACGGATACATTTTTTTCCGACAAACCAACCTGCTTTGCAATTTGTGCGTAGTTATCGTAAAACCAATATCTGCGCATAAAAATCACTCGGTTCTGGGCACTTTGGGAGTCTAAAAAGCTCTCGATTGCTTCCGTCAGCTCCTTCATTTCCATTTTGCTCTCCACACTGTCCGGAGAAACCAAAAACTCTTCCAGTTCCTCTACCGCCACATCATAGGAGCCGTTTCTCTTCTGTGCATGATTTTTATGATAACAGGTAAGAGATATGTTTCTTACGATTTTTAATACATACGTAAGCAACGGATCCGGTTTTGTGGGCGGAATCGCATTCCAAACACCGAGATAGCTGTCATTTACGCACTCCTCGGCATCACAATAATCTCCCAGAATGTTATAGGATGTCTGCAGACATGTTCTGCCGTACTTTGCTTTCAGTTCGCTGATGGCCAGCTCGGAACGTTCAAAGAACAGCTCGATTATTTCCTCATCCAACATTCGTGTCACCGCCTTTCACTTATATACTAAGGATTATTTTGGGAAAACTACACTTTTTTGAAAAAAATTTTTAAATTTTTTATTTTTGTTTTTTACCGATGCTTTATCCACTCTCGTGGTCCCCGGTATTTCACGCTTTCGCTTGCCACCTTCCCGGCAAAGCGTAATGCCTCTTCGCAGGTATACTCCTGTTCAAAATACCCGTAACAAAAGGCTCCGTGGAAAATATCACCGGCGCCCAAGGTGTCCACCGCCATAACCGGCTCTACCGGAATTTCCGTAAGAACCGCCGAACTGTCTTTGGTTCCGCTATATAAAATTGATTGCTCTCCTCTTGTCATGGCCTTGTGCGTGGCACCACATTCCATCTCAAAGATGGTGTTCCCGGAAGCATCCGCAAAGTCCTCGGAAGCAATGACAATATCCGCACTTTCCAAGAACTTCTCTATATTAGGCTTAAAGCTGCCCGCATCCAGAACAATCGTCTTTCCTTCCGCCGATTCCAAACCGGCTAAAATATCTAAGGAAATCTCTTGCTGGTTGCAGTCAACCAACACAAAATCATACTCCCTCAAATCATACTCTCGATTCACTTCAAACCGATGCTGTCCGCTAAGTATGGTCCGCTTCCCGTCACTTGACACCACGATGCAGGCCGTATTCGGCAGCGTATCGTATTCGGAATAATTTAATACCCTCACTCCGTAGCCCTCTAACTCCTCTATCATAGCCCGACTCTCCATACTGTCCCCGAGACAGGTGGCAAGGGTGGCATCTCCCCCCAGCGCCGCATAAGTGATTGCCGCATTGGCCGCAGGACCACCGATGTATACTGCAAAGTCCTCGGTCTTCGCTTTATGATTGTGGGCCGGAAGTTCATCCGTATAATATAGAATATCTTTGGTACAAAGGCCGACAAATAAACCTTTCCCCTTCTTTTCAAATTCTGTATCCGGATTCATTTTGCTCCAACGCTCCCTTCTTTCTCGCCATTCGTGTCTTATCTCTATTGTATCATATCACACTTTCAAAATGAATATCATTTTTTATTGACATAATCTTTGTCCTATATTACGCTATGTATAGTTAAACAAGGAAACTAATAACCGGACACATGTGTCCGGTTCGCATAAAATCAGCATTTCTCGTTTTATGTCGTGTTACCCGGCAGCAATTTCGTTTATCATCGTCATCAAGGAGGTACACAAATGGATCAAACAAAAATCGGTCTGCTCTTAAAAGAATTACGCAAAGAAAAAAATCTTACGCAAGAACAATTTGCGGAAATTTTTAACACTTCAAGCAGATCTGTATCACGCTGGGAAACAGGAACCAACCTTCCGGATTTATCTATCTTAGTTGAAATCGCAGATTTCTATGATATGGATATCCGGGAAATCATTGACGGAGAAAGGAAAAACGAGATGAACAACGAAACCAAGGAAACACTTACCAAAGTTGCGGAGTACGCAAAGCAAGACAAAGAAAGACTCAAAAGAAGAATGGCCGGCACATGCGCTATTGCGTTACTTTTATTGATCTTCTGTACTATATTGGAATTCTCAAACGGATTTTGTGGTTTTATGACAGAAGAAACCGTCGGCTACATTAGGGACTTTACTTTAGGATTATCAATCGCAATTCTTTTTATGAACATTCTTTTCTTAACCGGAAAGATAAACTCTGTTCAAACCTGGAAGAAAAAACACTTTCACAAGAACTAATGTAATACCATATTTCCTATGATACAAAATGAGGCGAAAGCAATCAACTTCGCCTCATTTTCCTCCCCTATTGCATTCACGCTCTTCTTATGCTAAAATCAAATCGAAGCTTACTTTTGGGATTTACAACACAGTTTTAAGGGGGATACGATGAAAAAACAGTGGGTGAAAGCCTGTGTGACAGTTCTTACCATAGGGCTGCTGGCATTTGGGGTTGCAGGATGTGCCGGCGACAAAAATACAAAAGAACAGAACAATGTAATAAACGAAGACTTTGATTTTAGTAAATTAACCAATAAATATCCTATTCCGGACCCGATTCGCACACCGGAGGAGATCAAAGCCGCCGGGGGAGAAGTGACAGCAGAGGATGTAGTGAATGCGTTCGAGTATTTTACATACAAAGTTACAACCGGTATTTTGGGTGATGCAGATGTTGTATCTTCAAAATTTATTAGTATAACGCCGGCTTGGTTTCCTGGTGGAGCTATTGGTGAATTTGAAAAAGTATATGAACCTTTTTATACTTTGGCAGGTGAAGATACATATTATATATGTTTAAATATGGTTATGGCAACCGGTGATTCGGAAATTCCGTTTGAAAATAAAATATATATTCCGGCAGAGTTTGAAGAAATTTTAGAAATATTTGGTGCTGAAGAACACATAATAACAGATGCATATTTAAGGCAGTTTAAAGATTATCGTTTTGCTAATGTGGGAGAAAAAGCTCATGATGGAATTACAATTGATTTACCAAGCATTGGTGAGTTAGAACCTGAAAAAAGAGAAGTTGTATTATATTATCTTGCTGATTTATCTAAAGATGTTGAAAAAGATGTTGAAAAACTATACGAATGTCCTAATCCGTATCCCGGTCATGAAAATGATTAAATTGAATTTCTCATAAGAAAACTCGTCAAGGATTTGCAGCAAGTCCTTGACGAGTCTTTTTATTATGATAGTTTATTCAGCAAGCAAATAAGGGACTTATCTTTTAATTCTCACTATAAATCACAGTCAAATCCGGATGCAACTGCAAAATGGATGCCGGACAGGACGGAGTAATCGGTCCGAAGAAGGCCTTTTCTACAATGTCCTTCTTGTTCTTGCCATTGGCGATTAAGAGCACCTTCTTTGCACTCATGATGCCGCCCATGCCCATGGTCACTGCCTTTCTCGGCACATCTGCCTCGGATGCAAAGAAACGGGCATTTGCTTCGATGGTGGACGGGTCTAAGTCTACCACATGGGTAGCCTTCTCAAAGTAAGTATCCGGCTCGTTGAAACCGATGTGACCATCAAGGCCGATCCCGAGAAGCTGAAGATCAATGCCGCCGGACTGTGCGATAAGTGCATCGTAAGCTTCGCACTCAGCCTTAAGGTCTGCTGCGCAGCCGTTCGGTACGTTGGTCTTGGCTACATCAATGTTGATTTTCTCAAACAGGTTGGTGTTCATGAAGTAACGGTAGCTCTGGTCGTTGGTTCCGTCAAGACCTACGTACTCATCCAGGTTAATGGAAGAAACCTTGGAAAAATCTACCTCACCCTTTGCGCACTTCTCTGCGATTTTCTCGTAGGTGCCCAGCGGGGAAGATCCGGTTGCAAGACCTAATACACAGTCCGGCTTCATTACTACCTGTGCGCAAATGAGTGCCGCTGCCTTGGTGCTAAGTTCGTCGTAGTTGTTTACTTTGATAAAATTCATGGTGATAGTCTCCTTCTTATTATATTTATCTCATCATTTTGATTTCATAACGGTCCAAACCGACTGGCATAGTTTCATCCCGCCGGATTGGATATTTTCGAATCGCCTACACTCTCTCCACTACCGTCTTTGCATCCTTCACGATGCAGTTGGCCGGATAAACGCCCCGCAGTGCGGTAAGCGGATAGACGGAAGTATTCTTTCCGATGACCGTGCCCGGGTTGATGACGGAACCGCAGCCTACATCTGCACCATCTGCCAGGATACCGCCGATTTTACGAAGCCCTGTCTCGTAATCCACATCCCCGTGGATGACTACCGGCTTGCCGTCGGACTTTAAGTTGGAGCAAATGGTACCCGCACCGGTATGTGCCTTATTTCCCAGAATGGAATCACCCACATAATTGTAATGCGGCGTCTGTACCTTATCAAGAAGCACGCAGTTCTTAAACTCGGAGGAATTTCCCAGTACACAGTTCTCACCGGTAATGACGCTGCCCCGGATAAACGCTCCCGGACGCACCTCGGTACCGGAACCGATAATGGTCGGCCCTTCAATGGTAGCCGTCGGATAGATCTTTACGTTTTCTCCGATCAGCACACCCTCGGCATACAGGGTATACCCCGGAATCCCTTTCTCGATTAATTTTAAGATATGGTCCTTAATCTTCGGAAGCATTTCCCACGGGTACTCACTTCCTTCAAACAACTCTGCCAGATACTCCGGCCAGGAACCATACAATTCCTTTGTCTTCACCAGTTTATTCAACACAATGTCCTCCTTCGGCAATTACTTTTACAATCTGCTGTGCATATGCTTCACACAATTCTTTTGTTTCGCTTTCCACCATGACACGAATGACAGGTTCGGTACCGCTTTCACGAAGAAGCACTCTTCCCTTCTTATTAATCAGTTTTTCTACCTCTTCCTTTGCCTGTAACACCTTGGCATCTGCCAATACCGCCGCCTTATCCTTTACCCTTACATTCTGCAAATACTGCGGATAAAACTTAATCGGTTCCGCAAGCTTCGCCAAAGAAGACTTGGAATCGCATACTTCCTCGGCAATCATAATGGCCGTCAGGATTCCGTCACCGGTGGTGGCATACTTTTTCAAAATGATATGTCCGGACTGCTCTCCGCCGATGGCATAATCGTTGTTCTGCATACATTCATAAACAAAACGGTCTCCTACCTTGGTCTGCACGCAGTTGATGCCGATTTCCGAAAGGCTTGCCACAAACCCGGAGTTTGACATGACGGTGGTTACTACCGTATTTTCATTTAAGGTCCCCCGCATCTTCATGCGTTTGCCGAGAATATAAATCATGGCATCGCCGTCTACTTCGTTGCCGTTTTCGTCCACCGCAATGCATCGGTCCGCATCCCCGTCAAAGGCAAATCCCAAATCCAGGTGCTTTGCTTTTACCAGCTTCTTCAGCTTCTCAATATGCGTAGAACCACAACCTTCATTAATGTTTACGCCATCCGGCTCATCTCCGATGACATAGGTCTGGGCTCCCAATGCGGAAAATACCGCTCCCGCAATACTCCAGGAGGCACCGTTTGCACAATCCAGACCGATCTTTAAGTTTTTATAAGAATTGGACGCCAAAGAAATGAGATATCCGGTATAACGGTTCCGTCCGGCAGAATACTCATGAATGCATCCAAGCTTTGCTCCCTGGGCTAACGGCAAATCATCGCCGGTCACGCCAAGGGTTCTTAAATCGCCGTCAATATATGCCTCAATTAACGCCGTAGTCTCATCATCTAACTTCTCCCCGTGACCGTTTAACACCTTGATTCCGTTGTCACAAAACGGGTTGTGAGACGCCGTAATCATAATACCACAGTCAAATTCGTCTTTTCTTGTGACATAAGAAACACCCGGTGTCGTGATTACATGAAGCATGTAAACGTCTGCGCCGCTGGCTGTCATACCTGCCACAATGGAGTACTCCAACATATAACTGGAACGGCGGGTGTCCTTTCCGATGACAATCCGCGGACGATATCCCGGCTTGGTACACCCGGACAACTTGGAGGAATAATACCATCCAAGGAACCGGCCCACCTTATAGGCCTGCATGGAAGTCAGATTCACATTTGCCTCTCCACGGAACCCGTCGGTGCCGAAGTACTTGAGCTTTCTCGGTTCGTTTGCCGGTCTGCGGTCTATCTCTATCTTATCGAGTAACAACGCATCTGTGGTAACGCCGAAAATCTCGGCCAGCTGTATTACCTTGTCTATCTGGGGAGTGGCCTGGTCCATCTCCCACTTGGAAATGGATTGACGGGAAACTCCCAGTGTCTCTGCTAACTGCTCTTGGGAAATATCTGCAGCGTTTCTCAATCGTATCAATTTCTGTCCGATTGTCATATACGTTCTCCTTCGCCATAACATACTGCTTACTGTACTATATGCATCATTATAGCAAACTATCATATTCCTTTCAAGCAACTTTAGACCATTATTTTTGCAACTTGTGGTTGCTTTTTTCGTATTTTATGGAATTTTTCAAGAAAAACAAGCTGATTTTGCAGAAAAGCAGTTCATTTTTGTAAAGAAGAGTTTGCAAAAACAGTTTTGCACTTCCGTCAATAAAAAGTGCAAATTTTGCACCTTGCATCACAACCAAGGACAAAATTTGCACTAACAATCACTTTTTTATTTCAATGCCTCCACTACTTCATAGTAGGCATCTTTCTTTTCATAGTTTTCATCAAACAAACCGCAGTACGGACTGTTCTGCTTGTAGCCGTAATCCGTTGTCGGCATGGACGGGATATCATAATAACCCCAAACGGTAATATTGGAAACCATGATTTCCTTTTCATTCAACTCCGCATAGGCCCGGAACAGATCGCCGCAGAACTGGGCATGGCGCTTTTCCTGGGACTTATCGTAGTTCCGCACCGCCATTTCCGTTACGTGTACATCCACGCCCAGATTGTGGAACTTTGTAATCGCATTTTTAATCAACGTAATATCGTAGTTGTTCATGCAACCGCTCTGCTGTCCGTATCCGCCGATGTAGCTCTGCATGCCGATACCGTCGCACAGCTTCCGATAGTTTCCGTTTACATCCTTGGCATAGGAATTGATACTCTTTACCAGCTCGCAGATGGCATCCCGCTTCGCATCGTAAAAGGTGCTGTAATCATTGTAGAACAGAGCAATCTCCACATCCGGATTCTTTTTCTGCAGCTTCTCTACCGTATTCTTTGCATACAGGAAGGAAAGTTCTACGTAATCGTCACCGATGACCTTATAAAACGGATTGTCGGAGCCGCTGCGCTTCGTACGGACATGACGCTTATCGGAAACAACATATTCGCCGGAGCCGTCGCCCACTGCCTCGTTTACAACATCCCAGCAATACACGACACCCGGGTATTTTTCTTCAAAATGAGTCATTACCTGTTCGATATAATATTCCAGGCGTTTTAACATAGTGGCACGGTCCACATAAGCACCGTCGTTACGATACCCTTCTCTGAAAAACCAATCGCACATATGGGCATCCCATACCAGCACGTGACCGCGGATTTTCACACCGCGTTCCATTGCCAGTTGCACCATCCGGTCGGCCGTACTGTAATTCATTACCGGCATTCCGTCTTCGTTCCGCTGGGAAGCTCCCTGATTCAGAAGAGAATAAGCTTTCATTTCGTTGCCGAAGCTTACACTGTTACACTCCGCAGCCAACAACTCCTTGTACGCATCGTCATACAGATTGTTATTGTTCATTACAATACCGAAGGTAAAACCATGCTCCTTGGCCGCATTCATAAGCGCACCGGTCTTCTCCGTCACTATCGGCTTCGGAGTCACTGCACCGCCATACCCCTCCTTCATATGGAAAGTAACGGAATATGCCGTTGCCACAAACTTCGAATAGTCCGTCATTTTCTCACATTCCATCAGTCCGATGCCCGCCACCTTTATGTCAAGATTCGGCGTCAGCAGGTGATTTACAACACCGGAAGTCAACCCATCATAACGCACGTAGACTTCCTTAAAATTCTCATCATAAAGCTTTACCGCGAGTTGTCCTACTTCACTCTTCATCTTTACGACAACATCCAGACACTGTGACATATCAATCGGTTCCGGAAATCCAAGCTTAATCTCCTGATATTCCCCTGTGTATCGAAGAGTAATGGTGCCGTTCCCGTCTATCACATAGTCCGTGCCATAGGACTGATAATAATACAGGTCATTAAAATCGTAGGTAAGGTCTGTATTCACCGGAACTTCCGGAACCGGTGTTGCCGTAGGTTTCGGCGTCGCGGTCGGCTTCGGCGTTGCGGTCGGCTTCGGTGTTGCCGTTGGGGCCGGTGTTGCTGTCGGGACCAGCGTTGCCGTCGGCTTCGGCGTCGCCGTTGGCTCCGGGGTTGCCGTTGGGGCCAGCGTTGCCGTCGGGACCGGCGTCGGAGTCAAAGTCGGTTTTGGTGTCGCCGTCGGCTCCGGGGTTGCCGTTGAGGCCAGCGTTGCCGTCGGGACCGGAGTTGCGGTCAGCTCCGGCGTCATGGTCAGCTCCGGCGTCACCACATTCTCCGTATCGGAATCGGATGGTGCCGTCGTAATCGCCTCTGTCGCCGGTGGTGTGGTACCGGTATCCGCTGTCTCTTTCCCGGCACAGCCTGCCAACAGACACAAAGAGGCCAAACACAGCATCATAACTAAGGTTTTCTTTTGCAGCTTCATATCCTTACCTCACTTCCTGTTTGGTAATTCTACTCCTTCTCCCTTTTCCCTTCACAATGGGGACATGCCGGGTCCGCCCGGTAAAAAGAACCATAAGCAGAATAGCTTTGGCATTTTGCACCACCCTTGCAATAATACGCATAATTGCAATTCCGGCACTCCTCCGGTTCAAAACATCCCCGCAGGCCTTTTAACGTTTCGTTATTATAATAAATCTCTTTTAAGGTAGAGTCAAGCACCGACCCGCAAGGAATGGGCATCCGTCTGCAAGGCATGACCGTTCCGAACTCATTCACGGTAATCAGGCTGTTTCCCGCACTGCAGGAATACATGGCCCCGTCAGAATATAAAAACTGCAAGGCACGATTCATGGTCACCTGCGTTTTCGGATGCAGCAACCGGGTAAGGAAACCTCCTCTTGCCTTTTTCATGGTACCCACATAGTCCGGCAAGTCTTTGTCGGTTATAGCAAGGGCTTTTATTTCTTCGCCGGTTCCGATAGGTACCAGACGATCGGACCACAGTTTGGTAATCTTTCTCTTACGGCATTCCGCCGCCACCTGTGGCAAATACTTGTAATTCTCCTTATTGGCAGTAAAGCTGATATAAGTACGGATACCATTCTTTTCCAAATATGCGGCGGTTTTTAGCACCCTGTCGTAGTCTCCCGGTGCCCGCAGGGCATCATGCATGGTACGGTCCCCGTCAACGCTTAACTGCACAAAGGACACATCCGTCTCCTTTAACACCGCCACCAGTTCTTCATCAATGAAGGAACCATTTGACAACACCCCATAAGAAAATTCCTCCTTATTCTCTCCCAAATACCGCAAAATCTCTTTGATATCCGCTCTGAAAAAAGGTTCTCCGCCGGTAATGTTGATGTGCCCCCTCCGTCTGATGTGGTGACGGGTATTGTATTCTCTTCGCAATTCCTTATATTGCTCCACCACAGAAATCACATCATCGTAGGAAAGAGGCTCCACGTCCCCTTCCATACGATAACAGTGTTTGCACCGCAGATTGCACCTGCCCGTAATGTGAAACTGGAGCAAAAGTCTGGATTGATTGTTGCAATATAAATCAGTCACCGCAACCTCCGCATCCGCCGCAGCCACCACAGCCGCCGCAACCGCTGCAACTACTGCAACCGCTGCAACCACTATCGCTGCTTGCTCTTGCAGCCGCCGCTTTTGCCGCTGCCACCGCTACCTGCACGGAAACAACCGCTCCGAACAGCATCGTAGTAAAGTGAGGTTCTCTCGGTTGTACTCCTTTATACTGTTCTATAGAATAATCATATAGCGCATATGCCCGCAACAAATAGCATTGCTCCTCTTCACTCATATCCGCCTCAAAATCCGTCTTTCGAAACAGTTCCTCTATGTTCCGAATCGCTTTTCTCTTATGCAAAACAATATCTTTGATAAAGAGTTGCTTCAATCGCGTCTCGCGTCTGACTTCCCTTATCCCGTATGCGATTCCGATAGAAATCGCCCCAAACACCATCATAGATGCAAACAAATCTGTCACCGGCTTTTCATTACAAATACCAAGCATCAGTTTTGTCAAGCCCACATAGTATGCACCCAAGATGCACCACCAAAACGCCTTATTCGCCTTTTGATATGCGTCTGTCCGCTTCTCCATACATTCATGCCAAAAAAGACGTCCCGGGCTCTTCTCCATTGCCTGTACGTTCAAGCCCAACACAATCTCCTCTACGCGAACCTCCGGTTTCTCCGATGCACTCCGCTCCTTTATATACTCGACAATCCGCCTAACTAACGGATTTTTTTCACAATAAGAAGCAATCTCTGTATCTCCCAGGGCCGGATTGATCTCAACACGGGTGTAAGTCTGTTCCGCCTCTATCACACGGAAGACCAATATTTTGTGCAGCTTTGCCTTCAACAGGTAATATCCCACTCGCTTATACCTGTTTGCCCCGAACAACCACATAATATCGCTGTCCGACCACTGCATTCCTTTTGCCTCATCTGCCAGTGGTACCAACACAGCAAAGGGACGCCGGATGGAAATCATCGTTCCGATAACAAGCGCAACGATCAGGATTCCTATCCATATACCGACAAAATCCTCTCCCTGAATGGCTCGTATCACTTCCGGGAAATCATTGATGGCACCAAAGGTCATTGCAATCAAAAAAACAAGCGTAATACCGGCTTTTCGTATCAAGCCCGGCTTCTTCTTCCAAATACCGATAAGGGCGACAAAAACAGGCACCATATAAATGAACAAAAAGGCTAACATCTTCAGTTCATTTTCGCTCTCCATACCAAAGAAACCTGCGCTTATAGCCATGGCTATAAACTCAGAAAGAAAAAGCAAACCAAACCCAGTAAAAAACTGAGCTGCTGTACTTTTCTTTTTCGGTGCAGCTTCTCCCTGCGCTACAGTTCCAACCATTTGTGTCGGTGCCGTAGCCCCCTCTTCCTGCGGTTTTGCAAAGGACGGAGTTACCGGCACAGGAATCCCCGGTTTTAACATAGGTGGTGTATGCTCTGCAGGTGCAACCACTGCTTCCACCGATTCCTCCTTCTTCTCTTCCGGACTTATCGCCCGTCCTATCACCTTCGTTCCGCACTCCGGACAAAATTTCATCGTGTCCGAAGGCAATCTATATCCACATTCCGAACAAAACATTGTTGTTCCTCCTTTGTATTCTCTCTTTATTATACCTCGAACGCTAAGCACGGTCAATGCAACATAAACAAAGAGTCCGGCATACATACGATTCCGGACTCTTCCCCTATTTTTAAGGCAATTATTCTTTTCTGAATCTTACCGCACCCACAAGTGCCACAATCGATGCAATCAGAATGGTATATGCACCAACGGAAAGCGCCTCCAACAGTTCCTCTGCGATTAACGCCATAAACAACAAACCGTAAATGCTTATCGAGACAATACACGGAATAAATACAACCATCGGTTTTACAAACGTAAACACAACACAGACAATGATTGCAATAATCACTGCACCGCCGCCTCCCACCGACAGTTCAAAAAGAGAAGCCGATCTTCTTCCGGCCGATACAAACGGCAGTAAACAACCGATAAAAGCAAGAAGATTCCCAAGGAAAATCATCCAATAATTGGCACTCTTAAAATAACTGCCATCGATTCCGGTCTTCTTTTTCACAACCTTGGACGTCTTCTGCTGCGCCATCGGTGCTATCGGTCTCTGCATCGGCGTTACCGGAATCTGCGCAGGTGCCACCGGCTCTACCATCTTCAGTGGTTCTACTTCCTGCACCGGCTCTGCTACTATCGGCGTTGCTTCCACTACCGGTTCCGCTTCTCTTGTCATCAACTTTGCTCCGCATCCCGGACAGAATTTTACTCCCTCCGGCAACTTATTACCACACTCCGTACAAAACATACTTCGTTACCTCCTTTGTATTTTCTTCAGTTTACTATGAAGAGGTATCCGATGTTTTACACTTTCAGTGTAATTTTAAGTTTTGTTACAACTCACCGGGCACGCCCTATGCCCAGCCCTTCCATACCTCCGGTGCATAACCTAACGTGGCCTGCTTTCCATTTCTGACAATAGGTGTTTTCATCACCTGATAATTTGCCAGTATCTTTTCTTCCTTCTCCTCCGGTGCAATGTATCTTAACAGCGCCACCGTATCCTTATCTTTACTGTTCTCATCTATCACGGCATCCATGCCGCCCACCGCCTGACAGACACTGCGGAATTCGCCCTTGCTGAGTTCTTTTTCCGTCAAATCCACGAACTGGAATTTAATGCCCCTCTCTTTGAAATAACGCTGGGCTTTCTTTGTGTCGTTACACTTTTTTGTGCCGAAAATCTGGATGTTCATACTACACCTCGATTCATTATAATTTCACTATTTTTTCACTATTTTCAAGCATGTGTGTCATAATTAAATAGGATTTCTATTGACACAACTTCTTATACTCCCGATATCTCCGGAAGAATGTAGATGCACTAATCTTAAGCTTCTGCGCCGCATCTCTTCCACTGATTTTTCCTGTCTCATATTCCTCAAAAATCTCATGCAACTCCATCGTATCAATCTTAATACGGGTTCTTCCCACATATCTTCCTTGCATTGCTGCTTCCTTAATCCCTGCCCGCCGTCTGTCATCCAAATACTTTCGTTCTGTCCGATACATAGCCATAAACAATTCATAATACGCCTTCCGATTGCTGTCATCAATGACAAAGTCCTTTGTTGCCACCTCACCACCGGAACAAATCACTTCCAACACCTTACGACTGATTGCCGAACTGCGGTCACCTAACTCATCAATGGATGAAACCTTCAAGTTCTTCTCATCCATCTTACATACATAGAACCCATCCCCCGAGTATCTCGTATCTGTTCGAATGAGCCACTCTAAGCGATTCAGGTATTGCATATTGCACTCTTCTAACAATACCCAAAGATCTTCTCTGTTCTCCCCCGGAGATCTTTCACTAATGAATACCGGCACTACATTTTCTCTTATATATGTCTTCTTTCGCAAGCTCAGATCCAATCCCGGGATGCCCTGAAACTGCTTTTCCGACAAAAGACTTATTACACTGTAATTCGGCGTTATCTCATAACGATAGCTCTCATCTTCGCTCTCAATGTATCGTATCTTTGCGATGCAATAGGTAAAATCAAACTCATCATCCATGCAGATAACTCCGGCTGTCACCATTTCCTTCATAACATCATCTCCTCTCTTGCAATTTGTCATAAGATACTTTTATTATCTTTTCATAACGCGCCCTAATCATATGCATATAAAATGCTTTTTGCATATCTGAAATCAGCGGTGTCTCCTCTATCAGTTCCTTTATCTGTTCTATATCTATTCTCTTATAAACCCGGACCAAAGCTTCGTTACACTCCGGAAATTCAAGACTATAGATAACTTCAAAATAAGAACTCTTCTTTCCTCTCAATTTCACCTGAGATGTAGGGAATTGAAAGACTCGTTTCTCTGTTTCCTCCTGTGACTCCATGATATGCTTCATCTCTTCTTCGTCCACTAGGTTAGGAAATAAGGAAGACCCGTTATCAAATACCGGCGCCATCGTATATCTGTTATTTTCTTTGATAAATCCCCAGTTGGAACCATGCCTGTCGAAATTTCCTACCAATGCATCCATGATAAAAACTTCCCAAAAGGCTGAAATCGTCTCTTCTACATTCGTCAATTTCGAATTATCCCGCAGCATCTGCATGATATCTTCATAGTCATATTGATACGTTTCCTTGTCCTGATCCAACGTACTTTCGCCCACTTCATTAAACGGCACAAACTGCTTCCACTTCACATTAAAATCTTTACAGGCCACAACCTGCTCTCCATCTCTGAACCCAAGATAGGTTTTATGAGTCTGAAAACCACATAGCTCGAATATATGGGAACCTATAAATTCCGAAATATGATTATTACGTTTTCCGAAAGCCGTTTGCTTTTGGAACTTTAACATATAATTATCCCCATCAATCACAATCCCCAGTTTTCGTTCGGAACCACCATAATATTTTCCACTGCTCTCATAGTTTGAAAAATCAATTGCTTGCATGATTCACCTCCCTGTTCATTGTCTTCTTTTCTTCAGTATACATACATCTTCTTTTTGTGTCAATAGAAATGCGTTTTATTTTTGACTCGCCCTTAGTTTTATCTCTCATACAAGGAATTACGCAATAAAAAGTAGGAGCACAATTGTACTCCTACTTTTTAAATATTCTCTTATATTCCTTTTACTTATCCAAACTCTTCATCGTCGGGAACAGCAACACATCACGAATCGCCGGGCTGTTGGTAAGCAACATTACCAATCTGTCGATACCGTAACCGATACCACCGGTCGGCGGCATACCAATTTCAAGGGCATTCATAAAGTCCTCATCGGTGGTGTTTGCTTCCTCATCGCCTGCTGCAAGAGCTGCCTCCTGTGCCTTGAAACGCTCTCTCTGATCAATCGGGTCGTTCAGCTCGGAGTATGCGTTACACATTTCCCAAGTGTTGATGAACAACTCGAAACGCTCTACGTAATCCGGCTTGTCCGGCTTTCTCTTTGTTAACGGAGATACTTCTACCGGATGATCCATAATGAAGGTCGGCTGAATCAGGTGCTCTTCTACGAACTCCTCGAAGAACAGATTCAGGATATCGCCCTTCTCGTGACGTGCCTCGTAGTGTACGTCCTTCTCGTCTGCAATCTTCTTTGCCTCTGCGGTGTCCTTAATCTCATCGAAATCCACGCCGGTGTACTTCTTAACCGCTTCAATCATGGTCATACGCTCAAACGGCTTGCCCAGGTCGATGGTGTGCTCACCATAGGTAATGGTGGTGGTACCGCAAACCTCTTCTGCAAGATAACGGAACAGGTTCTCGGTCAAATCCATCATGCCGAAATAATCGGTGTATGCCTGATACAGCTCCATGAGGGTGAACTCCGGATTGTGTCTGGTATCCAGACCTTCGTTACGGAATACACGGCCAATCTCATATACTCTCTCAAGGCCACCTACAATCAATCTCTTCAGGTAAAGCTCTAAGGAAATACGAAGCTTTACATCCTCATCCAATGCATTGTAGTGGGTCTCAAACGGTCTTGCTGCCGCACCGCCTGCATTTGCCACCAGCATCGGGGTCTCTACTTCCATAAAGCCCTCGTTGTCAAGGTAACGACGAATCGCACTGATAATCCTGGAACGCTTTACAAAGGTTTCCTTTACGTCTGCGTTCATAATAAGATCCGTATATCTCTGACGATAACGGATATCCGTATTGGTCAGGCCGTGGTACTTCTCCGGAAGTACCTGTAAACTCTTACTGAGAAGAGTTACGTTCATGGCATGTACGGAAATCTCGCCGGTCTTTGTCTTAAACACTTCACCTTCGATACCTACGATATCGCCCACGTCAAACTTCTTGAAATCCGCATACGGTGCTTCGCCGATGCTGTCTCTTGCTACGTAAGACTGAATATTTCCCTTTAAATCCTGCACATTACAGAAAGAAGCCTTACCCATAACTCGCTTGGACATCACACGTCCTGCGATACGTACGGTCTTGCCTTCCATCTCCTCGAAATTATCCTTAATCTCGGTGCTGTGATGGGTTACGTCATACTTCGTAATCTGGAACGGGTCCTTCCCGTCTGCCTGCAA
>JAZNBY010000227.1:0-38527 GCA_045587325.1 Lachnospiraceae bacterium
ATATACTCATCCGCATTTGCACAATGGTATATATTGTTTGATGTTTCTTCTGCTAAATCATGTATATGATCTACGTCACAATATCGCACATTCTTTTGTTCATAACAATCATTACAAAATGTTACCCACTTCAATCCGCTGATATATCCATATTCATTGGTACACCTATAAGTCATCGGTGCCCATTCTCCGGTCTCCGCATCCTGAATGGCAAAAGTCTCCGTGCCGCCGTTTGCATAATGTCCGGTAGCCTCTATGGTATTTACATTCTGTTTGGAAAAACAACGTGTACATTCATCTGCTATAAGTCCCGGCGTTTCACAGGTAACAACCTCTATTACTTTTCCTCTCTCCCAATCATGATCAAGTACCGAAATCACTGACGTTTCTGTATTACCGCATCCGCCACAAGATCTTTCCTGAAGACCTGTAGAAGTACATGTGGCAGCCGTCACCGTGGTCCATGCACTATAAGAATGCACGTGCGGTACCGGCGTCGGGCTCGGTATCGGTGTCGGACTCGGGCTCGGACTTGGGCTTGGGCTCGGACTTGGGCTTGGACTCGGACTTGGGCTCGGACTCGGGCTTGGTGTCGGACTCGGACTCGGGCTCGGACTTGGACTTGGACTTGGACTTGGGCTTGGGCTCGGGCTTGGACTCGGACTTGGGCTCGGACTCGGGCTTGGTGTCGGACTCGGACTTGGGCTCGGACTCGGGCTTGGTGTCGGACTCGGACTTGGGCTCGGACTTGAGCTTGGACTCGGGCTCGGACTTGGACTTGGGCTTGGGCTCGGGCTCGGTGTCGGACTCGGACTTGGGCTCGGACTCGGGCTTGGTGTCGGACTCAGGCTTGGACTCGGGCTCGGGCTCGGACTTGGACTCGGGCTCGGACTCGGGCTTGGTGTCGGACTCGGACTCGGGCTTGGTGTCGGACTCGGACTCGGGCTTGGACTCGGTGTTGGCTCGTTCGCCTTTGTTTCAACAAATATTTCAATCTGTTTTACCAGTTCTTCCTTTGCCTTCTTCTGCTCCTCGGACAGACCTACCTCTTCCTCCGCAAGACTTTCCATCAAGTAATCCATACAATAATCATTTAAATCTTCCGGTTCAATCTTTCTGATTTCTCCGTCAAACCGATAAGTACCGTCTTCGTTTTCCTTAATCTCTACAACTTCACCTACCGTAAGTGTCTGAGACTCTGTTACTCCCTCCACTTCAACCACAACAACACCCTCAAAGGTAAGGGTACGCATTTCTTTTCCGCAAACTGCTCCCGTCTCATCATAAATGTAACGATACACTACTTCCAACTGGGTGCCTCGCACGGACATAGTGGAAGACGGCGTCACTACATTATAGGAAGATTGCTCCGAAAGCTTTGTCTTAATATCGGAGAAGATGGCACCATATTCCAGATTTAACGTTGTCTTACTGTCCTCAGCGGAGCCAGTGGCTTGTAGAGTCATTTTGGACTCCTCATCCAAAATGACATACTTGTCATCATCCAGTCTGAGTGTCAGTCGCGCTCCTGCTGCCGTGATAATTTCATCTCCGGATTGTAAATTCATGTTGGCATAGGCCTTCAAACCCTCCAGCCCCTCACGATTTACAACTACTTCTCCTTCCACTTCGCTTACCTTAATATTTCGATAGGCTTCCTTTTTTTCTCCCGGCACAAACACCAGCACTGCCGCAATGATTACTACAACCGCCACAGCACCTGCTATCAGGCCAATCCGCTTGTTTTTGTTCAATCCTTTGAACCATTTTTTCATAAGTAATCCCCCTAGGGCAAATAAAACGACTATTCCGCATTTATAAGTGTATTTGTCTAACTATATCATAACACGTTCCCAAAAAATCGTCAAGAAAATATACGTAAAAACCCCGTAACAGCCTACGCCATTACGGGGTCAATCTTTTTCATTCTGTACGAAGTTTAGTCAAGAGTGTACGGCATGAGTGCAACGTGACGAGCGCGCTTAACAGCAACGGTCAATGCTCTCTGATGCTGTGCACAGTTTCCGGTAATTCTTCTCGGAAGAATCTTACCTCTCTCGGAAACGTATCTCTTTAACTTATTTACATCCTTATAATCGATACCTGCGTTAGTCTTGTCTGCACAGAAAGCACAAACCTTCTTTTTTCTGCGAACTACGCGTCTCTTGGTACCAAGATCTGCCTTATCCGGTCTTTCCATTTGGGTTCTACCTCCTTCATTTCAAATCGTGCGGCCTCTGCCGCTTCTTATTGTTTGCTTCCTAGTTAAACGGAAGCTCTTCGTCGATACCGTCAGGGATATTCATAAATCCGTCACCTGCTGCAGACGGCTCCGGTCTTGCACTCGGCTGATAATCCGAACTCTCACCTGCCGCATTTCTGCTCTCGGCGAACTCCAATTCATCCACCATAATGCGTGTGCTGTATACCTTCTGGCCTTCCTTGTTTGTATAGTTGTCGTTCTGGACTCTGCCTACAACAACCATCTTCGTTCCCTTCTTCAGGTAACGCTCTACAAACTCTGCCTGCTTTCCGAAAGCAGTGCAGTTAAAGAAATCTGCATCCGGCTCGCCGTCACGCTTAAAGCGTCTGTCTACTGCGATACTGAACGTACCCACTGCAGTAGAACTTGCGCCCTGCGAATATCTGATTTCCGGGTCTCTGGTTAATCTACCGATTAAAATGACTTTGTTCATTAAGGAATTCCTCCTTTACTCCTCGTCCCGTCTAATGCATAAGAATCTGAGCACATTGTCCATAATACGAAGTCTGGATTCGATCTCCGCCGGAACAGTTGCCTCAGCATCGAACTGAATGAAGTAATAGTAACCTTCCTTCATCTTCTGGATTTCGTATGCGAGTCTCTTCTTACCTGCGTCATCAACATTAGTAATGTTGCCGCCGAATCTGGTAATGAGCTCCTTTGCTGCCTCAACAACAGCATTCTTTACGTCATCCTCGACTTTTGCATTTACAACTAAGGCTAATTCATACTGATTCATAGTTGCGTGCACCTCCTTCTGGTCTCCGGCCCTCCCCGTCACGGAAGAGCAAGGAAAAATTTGTGTTTACGTATCACAGTTTTTCATTATAACATATATTTCCTGTAGGTGCAAGTACTTTTTTCTCTTTTTTCCGCACCGTTTCGCTACTTTCCTATTTTCTCTCTCCTATTTCCTGTCTGTGTCAATAACCGGCTTCCACGCTACCGTCACCCGGTCCAGATAGGTTTCCTCCCCCTTCGGCAAAAATCCGCTGATCACGCATTTTCGCAATATATATTCTTTGTCGCCAATTTGATAAGTGTCACAATTATGAAAAATCCGCGGCTCTTCCCCCGATTCCCCTGCATAGATCATTACATGTCCCGGGGCGTGCAGTATCGTCCCCATCCCCAGGACCGCAATCCGTTTCAACTTTTCTTCCGGGGAAAGTCCTTCCAGTACTTCATAGGTTGCCTGCCCCATGCTTGCAAGCAGTTCTCCGCATTGTCTCTGTGCCTCCGCATTTCTCGGAAGAGAAAGACCGAAGCAGGTAAAAAATGCCCGCACTGTAGAAGAACAATCCATTCCGTCCGCCCGCTCGTCTCCCCAACTGTAAGGAATCCCCACCATACGCTCCATCTGCAAACGCATCTGTCGTTCCGTAAAGGGAAGATAGCTTCTGACAAACACCGGCATCCCCGCAGCAAAAATGCAACGTTCCTCTTTTTTCGCCCCCGGGAGAATGGTTCCTACCCGCAGATATTGCCCATCCTTTTGCCTTCCCGCTTTCACTACAATGCAGAAGTCCCGGCGCAGTTCTTCCAAATACCTGGTATAGTACCACTTGGAACATACGAATATTCCATCCTCCCGTATGTATCCTTCCGTAGCTTCGGTAAAGCCGTAGCACCAGCCTCCCTCCAGTCGTTTTAAACGAAGAGGCTCCCCTATATTTAACCGGCTCTCCTGCCGTCTGTCCCACACATCTCCCGGATACTTTCTTACCGGCTCCGACGACCGTTCCGTTCTGACACTCACATTCCGAATTGCAATTCCGTATAACAACTCCATACAAACACTCCGATACCGTTTCGGCGGGGGATTGTTTGACTACTTCACTGTTCCGACAACTTCTTTACCCCCGCAATTCTGTTCCGGTGTTCTTTTTTTACACTATCATATGCTTACTTTCCTTTTGGTTATGAATGATTATGGTTTTACAGAACTCTTCCAGCACCCCGATTTTCTATAAGTGTCCCCCAAAATCACTTCTATACCCAATAGCTTCGCCAATCCTCGACAAACAACTCCTTTTTACCCTCTCACAAACGATTTTGACGGCTCATTTTCTACAACCCCATTGAAATCAACACATTATACCCATTTTCCCTTGCGGATTATCTACAAACCATCACTTTTCTCGAGTTTATAGAAAAACTCTTCTTCAGATGACACTTTTTTGTTAAGAAACTCTCCTGCTCCCTCCGTTTTTGGGTATTAACCTCTCTTTTTCACACTTCTATAGAAACTACCACGTAGTTTCTCTCACCCCCCCGGATACCAACAAGTTCCCGTTTCTCCTGAACCGCAAAAAAGGACTCGCATCTGCGAGTCCCATTAAATCTGATGATATCCATCTTCTATTTCTCAAAATACTCCCCGTACCAGATACCGAAGCAGTACAGGCACCAGATTTTTCTGGAATTGTCTTTCTTGCCTGCAAGGTGGGCATCGAGTAATGCCACCATCTCTTCCTTCTTAAACAACTCCGTCATATACGGGCGAAGAAGTACTTCCTTTACCCGGTTATAATACTGCTCTTCCCGAAGCCATACACGAATCGGAACCGGAAAGCCCAGCTTCTTCCGCTCGGTGGAAGCCTTCGGTGTATTCTTTAAAGCTGCCAGACGAAGTGCCTTTTTCGTCGTGGTCTTATCTACCTTTAAGTGAAGTGGAAGTGTGCCTGCCACCTTCATTACTTCATAATCCAGGAACGGTACACGAAGCTCCAGGGAATGAGCCATACTCATGCGGTCTGCCTTACGCAGGATATCTCCCCGTAACCAGAACTTCATATCAATATACTGCATCTTCTGTACATCATCCAAGTCCTTAGCCCGCTCATAAAAAGGTGCTGCCAAATCGCTTGTGCTGATTTTACCTTCCGGGATCACCAGGAGACGGTCAATCTCTTTTTCTCTGAAGATATATGCATTGCCGATGTAGCGCTTGGACAACGGCGTACCGGTACGAATCAAATATTCCTTGCCTTTAAAGCGGAACGGAACCTTCTTTAGCACTGCCGCCATGGCACGACGCAAAAAGCCCGGCATCCAGTTCATGGCACGGTTGGCGATAACGGTCTGGTACACGTTGTAACCGCCGAATAGCTCGTCCGCACCCTCGCCGGAGCATACTACTTTAACGTACTTGCTGGCCAGCTGGCTTACAAAATACAATGCCACCGCCGACGGGTCTGCCACCGGCTCATCCATATGATACTGCACCTTCGGAATGGCATCCCAGTACTCTTCCGGAGTAATGACCTTGCTATGGTTTTCCACACCCAGAATCTCTGCCAGTTCCTTTGCATAAGCAATCTCACTGTAACCACCATCAGAAAATCCCACCGTAAAGGTCTTCGGACATTTAGCGGTACTTACCACATAACTGGAATCGATTCCGCCGGATAAGAAGCTTCCCACTTCCGTATCTGCCGTCAAATGTACCTTTACCGAATCATCAAATACTTCTTCGATCTGCTTTACCGCTTCTTCCAAGGTCAGATCTTCCTTCGTATCAAATACCGGATCCCAGTATTCCTTAATAAGAAGACCCTCTTCCTTTGAATAGGACAGGCAATGTCCCGGCGGCAATTCGTAAATGCCTTTAAAAAAGCTCTCTCCTCTTGCAGAAAACTGGAAAGAAAGATAGCTGTAAATCGCTTCTTTATTTAATTCCTTCTTCACGGAAGAGTGCTGCAATATGGACTTAATCTCAGAACCGAATACAAGCTCGTCTGCCGACGGCTCCGTATAGTAAAACGGTTTAATACCAAAGCCGTCCCTGGCCGCAAACATACATTTTTTCTTAATATCCCAAACCACAAAGCAGTACATGCCCCGCAACTTGGACAAAATCTCTCTGCCATATTCCTCATATCCATGCAAAACAACCTCGGAATCGCTGTCCGTAGTAAAGATATGTCCCTTTTCCTTTAATGCTTCTCTGATCCCTGCATAATTATAAATTTCACCGTTAAAGGTCAGCACCATACTGCCGTCTTCGTTTAAAATCGGCTGCTGACCATTTTCTATTCCGATAATACTGAGTCTCCGGAAGCCAAGACCTGCCGCCTCATCCTCGTAATATCCTACCGAATCCGGACCGCGGTGAATAATGACCTCCGTCATCTTTCGCAGTTCCTCTCTATGTTCCTTTGCTCTTTTATAATCAATATATCCGGCTATGCCACACATTGTGCTGCCCCCTTTATTTTCGTGCCTGGTATTATCATAGCAATTCTTCCCATTTTTTTCAAGTGCTAGTCTTATTTTAAAAAAATATCTTTACAACTGTATAATAATAGGTGTATACTATATATGGGGAATTGCCGTTTTTTGTAAATTGACATCCCCTCACCTTACGGCAGGATGCCGGGTGATACAGTTTTTTATCTGATATGCTCTTTTGAGACTAAGTGAGAAAGGAGGCTTGCTTATGTTGAATGTGTACAACTATTATATGCAGGACTACGTATCCCGTATGCCCCGCTATTCTACTCACAAGAGGCGTGAGCTTCGTGATATTTATACCAATATCATGAAAATGTCAGCCTCCGAACCCCTTTACAAAATAGACCTTTCGGAACAAAAGCAGGCTTGCGCCCTTTCCATCAAAGAAAGTGCCCTTTCCTTAAAAGAAGTCAGCCAGCGGTTACAGGATACTCCGTTGTTACACAATGCCGGAGTTCATTCGTCCAATTCCTATGTAGTGAGTGCCTCGCTCCTTCGCCGGATGAATCTGGATGAGTTCCCGGAACATACGGCGTATTCCATCGAGGTTACAGAGCTTGCCGCAGGACAACGCAATGTAGGCTATCTTCTTCCTTCCGATAGCACTCCGTTAAAAGAAGGCAGCTACAGCTTTACCATTTCCTTTGAACAGGAGCAGTATTCTTTCCGGTTCAATGTTGCACCGGAGTCCTCTGCTTTCGATTTACAGAGCAAACTTTCTGACTTTATCAATAAAACCGGCATCGGTCTGACGGCCCAGGTAGCTCTTCACCGAGAAACGGGTGTCAGCCGTCTGGAACTTGCTGCCAACCAGACCGGTATTTACGGCAAAAGCAGTTTTTTCTTAAAAGACACGGAAAAGCCGGAAGGCGCAAAAACCGGCCTCGTGGAGGCCTTCGGTCTGAACGATGTTTTGACCCCGGCCACCAATGCAAAGTTTTCCGTAAACGGTCTGCCTTATGAGTCTCCGGAGAACGTTACTTCTTATGAGAACACGTTACTGCTTTCCTTTAAAGGAACCACAAAGGAGCCTGTGTCCGTTACCCCGGTACCGGACCGTACCGCTGTTTACGATGCCCTGGAAGAATTTGCACTTACTTACAATCAGCTGATACAGGCAGGCAAAAACACCTTACGTGAAAATAAAAGCTCCGCCTTTTTATTACAGGGATTGTCCCATTTGGTGGCAAGTCACTATTCATCCCTGCATTCCATCGGTATTACCGCCAATGCAGAAGGATACCTTACATTAAATCCGGAGAAGGTAGAAGAAGCTTCCGTTTCCGGCAGTGCGGAGTTTGTTTTACGGACCGATGCATCCTTCCTGAAGTCCTTGAATCATCGACTGGAAAATATTATTCTGAACCCGATGCGGTTTGTAGACAAAAAACTGGTGGCTTATCCGGACCCGCGCGCGCCTCTTAGCGAGCGTACCAGTCCGTATACCACTTCCATTTACTCCGGCATGCTCTTTAACAATTATTGCTAGCATTGTTAAGCATTCCGTAACCTTTTTGCCACATAACTGCCATGTTCTCACGCTAGTCTTTAGATTACCATGATAGTTTTGCTTAGAAAGAGGCTGGTTATGAAGCATAGAATCAAACAGCATTTATATAGACTGATACCGGCACTGCTTCTTTTGGTATGTTGCGGAGGGTTTGTAACCTCCGTGCCAAAAAGCAGTGCTGTTTTGGCTGAGTCCGAATTCATCATTCTCTGGGAGAATTCTCTTTCTTCCGAAGAAGCAGCAACACGTCTGTCCCGGCTTTCGCCGGAATTTATCCTTACGGATCACATGGAAGACTTCAGTGTCTGCAGTGCCCATTCCTATCGTTCCGAGAAAGCTTTGCTTGCACTTTTAAATGGCTCTGAGGACATCAAGACAGCCGAGACAAATCTTCCCACCACCCTTTGCGGCATTCCGGAAGATTTGACCTACAGCGGAGCACAATGGGCCTTCCATAATACCGGCGACTACACCTATTATGTAAAAGACATTCCGATTCTCCGCAGTGCCACCCCGGATGTGGATATCAATCTTCCGGAGGCCTATGAAATTTTGGACACTCTTTCCCCGTCCCATCCGGTAACCGTTGCAATTATTGACACAGGTGTCGACATTTTGCACCCCGCCTTAAAGGACCACATCTGGATCAATGAAGACGAAATCCCGGCCAACGGGATTGACGACGATAACAACGGATACATCGATGACAGCTACGGCTGGGATTTTTATAACAACGACAATACGGTATGCCATTACTATGTTTCCGGACTGGGGCAGAACAACCCGCTCCCGGAGGACAACGACAATCACGGAACCCACTGCGCCGGCATCATTGCCGCCACTGAAGGCGTGTTCGGCGTTGCCGGCGGCATTGATGTAAAGGTCATGCCTCTTAAAATTCACGGCGGAAAGAAAAATTCCGGTTCCGTTTCCGATGCCATAAAGGCCATCAAATACGCTCAGGCCAAGGGGGCGGACATTTGCAATCTCAGTTGGGGAACCTCTCTTTACAGCGAGGTTTTGGAGAGCGTTATGCGAGATTCCGATATGCTGTTTGTGGTAGCAGCGGGAAATTCCGGCAGCAACAACAATTCTTCTCCCCTTTACCCGGCTTCCTATTCCTTAGACAATATGATTTCGGTTGCCTATGTTACCCAATCCGGAAGTCTTGCTTCCGATTCCAACTACGGCGTGTCCACCGTTGACATTGCTGCTCCCGGCCAGGATATACTCAGTACTATTGTAGGTGGCGGCTACCATTATCTGTCCGGCACCTCCATGGCAGCGCCGGTAGTAACCGGTATTGCAGCTCTTTTGTATGCCTGCGAGGATTCCCTGTATCCGCAGAATATTAAGGAACTTATTCTTCAGACTTTAAAACCGATGGATTCTCTTCTCGGCTATGTACGTTTCCCGGGCATCCCGGATGCAGCGCTTTTGCTTTCCGCCGTGGACGTTCTGGCCAAGGATAACGTTGCGCCGGTTCTTCGCACGGATACTACCTACGACGAAACCGCTCTTCTGGTTTCCGTACAGGCGGAAGACCGGGGTGGCAGCGGCTTACGTTCCCTGCGTTATGCCGCAGGAAGACTGGATACTTCTTATTTCTGCCACGGAACGGCAGGGCAGGTTCTTGATGGACCGGTTCTTTCCCTTCACAAATCCGGCACCTATACTTTTTATGCTGCAGATTATGCTGGGAACGAAACCGTTCTCGTTTGTTCCGTACAGGACGATGTAACGCCTCCTGCGATTTCCGTATCTTATACGGAGACTTCTGACGGTTCCTATACCATTTCCGTTTCCGCAGATGATGCAGAGAGCGGATTAAAACGACTTCGTTACCTTCCGGGCAAATACAGCGAGTCTGTATTTCTCTCCGCCGGCTTTGACCTTTTGCCGGGAGAGTCTTTTGTAGCCCCGGGCGATAACATGTATACCTTTTTTGCTTCCGATTACCGGGGCAACAAGTCTGTCTACATTTTAGACATAAAAAAACTCCCGGCCGAACAGCTTTTTCTGAATGTTACAGAACGTACACTGTCTGTTGGCGAGAGTTATAAACTTGTGCCGTTACTGCTTCCGCTTACGGCAACGGATTATATTTCTTATTCCGTTTCAGATGAAACCATTCTTTATGCGGATGCCGATGGTCTGCTTACCGCCTTGTCTGCCGGCACGGCAGAAATTACCGTGACCACCTCCGGCGGGATTGCAAAAACCTGTCTGTTCCATGTGACAGAGCCCCCAATCCCTTCTGCGCCGGAATCATAATTCATCCGGTGAGATTTCCGGCTTATTCTGGATGATTTCCAGTTCGGATTCCACAATGGTAACACTCAATTCTTTCATCAAATCAATTTCATACGGTGCAATGTCTTCTCCGGTCGGATCTTGAATTACCCGCACAAACGGCCGGAGAGGCATACTCTGATTCTGCTTGGATACAATTCCTGTATAACGATTGGATAAGCGAACCAAAGAGCCGTTCGGATACACAGCAAGCTGCTGGGTAAATAATCCTACCAATACCGGATCAAATTCTTTTCCGCTTCGTTCCACCAAAAAGTCCATTGCTTTATTGGCCGGCCACTTCTTCCGATAGCAACGGTCCGTGGTCAGAGCGTCATACACATCCGCAATGGATACAATACGGATATATTCGTGCAATTCCTCCTCAGGAAGCCCCTGGGGATAACCACTACCATCCAGACGCTCGTGGTGCATATAGGCAATCAAACGTGCCTGTTCCGGCAACGTAGGAATCCGTCGCAAAGCCTGATATCCGTACAAGGAATGCATCTTTACATACTCATATTCCTGTTTGGTCAAATGACCTTCTTTAAACATTACTTCCCGATCAATCAGCATTTTCCCCACATCATGAAGCAGGGCTCCCATACCCAGGGTAGCCATTTTCTGTTCGTTGTAGTTTAATTTTCTTGCAATCATTAGCGCGTATACCATGGTACTTACGGAATGGGTATACGTATATTCATCATTGGAAGCAATATCGCTTAAACTAACCTGAACATTCGGCGTACCGAGAATCTCTGAAATAACCTTGTCCACACAACCTTCCAGTTCTCTCGTTTCCATCTTATCCGTAATGGCAAACTGTTGTATTGTATTCTGTAATACTTGCTTACAACTGGTTCTGGTACGCTCTGCAATGGCATCCGGAATCTCAATTCCTTCACTTTTTTCGTCCACCACATACACATACTCGATTCCCATGTTTCGGAGATTGGAAATATATTTGGCCACATTACTGCGCCCTTCCGGAAGAATCAATGCGCCTTGGTTATATACAGCTCTTGCTATTTTCATTTCAGGTCGTAACATATCAATGGATACTAGTCGCATCGTCTCTCTCCTTTCAACCTTCTGTTTTCATAGCCTCTATTGCACGGATTCTGGTAGCTCTTCTGGCCGGAACATATCCGGATATGATGCCTATAAAGGTGCCGAAAGCCGCTGCCGCAAACGGTAACCAGACAGGGATCACGGAAAACACGCCCGAAGCCCCCGTTCCTAAAAAGGATCCGAGAAACTCTGTCCCGTATTTATTCAGCAAATGGGATACCAGATAACTCAGCCCGACGCCTATAATACCGCCACACAAACCTAACAAGCCCGATTCCAGCAGGAATTGGCGTTTAATATCCCGTACGGTACAACCTAACACCTTCATAATTCCGATTTCCTTTGTTCTTTCATAAATGGACATTACCATAGTATTGGCTATATTAATCGCCGATACCAACATGGCTACTCCGCCGATGGCTCCTAACACCATCTGCAAAATATCGGACGTCTCCTTTAACGGTTCCAGATACTGCATTTCACTATAGGTGGCATAGCCCAGCTTTTTTATCTCTTCCTGCACATCGGACACATGGTCAATGTTGTCTACATTAATCCTGATTTCCTCATAGGTGTCAAAAATTGCCATTGCCTTTTTCCGTGCTTCCAAAGTAAGCGTATTGGCATATTCCTGCCATACTTGCCTGAAATACCCCAGATCCATGTAAATGTTATAACTGTATTCCCAGTTATCGGTTTTCTCCATCATGGCTATGTCATCAAGTACAAGGGAAAACTCCTTTTTCCGCGGATGAACTTCGTATTCGTTAAACTTGGCAACCACTTTTTCCTTCAGCGGGTCCACGCTTTTTTCTTTGAAACTGTTTCCACTGTAATACGAAAAATACTCCATACTTTCCGGGCTCAGTACCACCGTCTCCGGATGTTCTTTTGTCGGATAAGTCCCATACTGCAGTTCCGGAAACTCAAAGGCATCAAACACCTCACAGTCCATGGCATACAACGTGGTTCCTCCTTCATATTTGCCACAGGAAAGGGAAAGATATTTGTTAATGACCGGAGATACCGCTTTGACATGCTTGATTTGTCTCAGTTGTTCCACTAAGGCATCGTCAAGCACCTGTTCCCTGGACTCCACAAAGTTCCCGTCTTCGTCCATAACAGCCCCGTACTTTTGCACCCGGATGATAGTCATATTACCACTTTGCATCACGTTTTCATCAAAGCTTTTGTTGACACCGATTCCGATGGACACCATGACCACAATAGAAACGGTTCCGATAATCATACCGATAATCGTAAGTGCGGTCCTTGCCTTCCGGCGCCTTAAGTTGCGAAAGGCAAGCTTTAATAAATCGCTAATCCTCATACATATCAAGTCCTTTTTTGCTCTTTCGTCTTCCTAAAAGGAAGCCAATCAAAACACTAAGTAACACTGCGCCTGCAACCATTGCCCATTTTACTCCCGGCCTGGACCAAAACGGCTTTTCCTGTTCTACCGGAAGATTCCCTGCCGGAAAATCCATTCCGGGGTCATCCCAGCCCATGTCGACAAATTCATTGATATAGCCGCTTAGTTCGACGGTATAGGTTTCTTCATCTCCGTTACTGTCTTCCATATGTACGGTCAAAGTCCCGAAGGTTTCTCCCACTGCCAACGGCACAATGTCCATTTCCACATAGTCCGGATATCCTGCCTGCAGGGTTCCGTAATAATACGTGTTGCCGTTTGCCATGGAATAATCTCCTTCCACGGTAAAATACACATTGTTCAATGCGGATTTTCCCATATTATATATGGAGAAAGACAGCATGGTAGGCTGATTCACGTACGGCATATCCCAACCGCCTACCACAATATTTTCAAGAGACACCCGGAGGTTTTCCTTTACCGGCAGCATCTTCGTCTCCGTTACAACAACTCCGCCGTTATTTGCCTCTGCTGCCGGCATCCCGTCATATTCATACTCCATCTGAATATCAATAGGATAACTACCCGTTACAGTTCCCGCACCGGCCTTCAGACTGATGGTAATGGACTCACTTTCCTCCGATGCTATTTTGGATAAAAAGAAGCTGTTGCTTCCCGTGGTCACGGCAAAGGCCTCACTGGCCACCGTCACTTTAATATTCTTTGCCGCCGTTTCGCTATGGGTATTGTAAACCTGAAATGTAAAATCAAAGGATTCTCCCGCTTTGATAACATCGCTTCCGGCGGAAAACTCCCTTACCATCAGTTTTGGACGACTTACCGTTGCCGGTTCTTCCGGCTCTTCCGGCTTCTCCGGTTCCTTAGGTTCATCCGCCTTCTGCACATTTAATACATACAAGGTCACATTTCCGGAAACAGACTCCTTGTTTCCGTTTGTATAAACATACTCGATCCCCAACGGGTTCATACCGTCCTGCATTCCCTTTCCTGCAATCAGGTTCACGGTAACCGCCTTCTTCTGCCCCGCCTTTATGGTGCCTACATACTGGTACGGTTCTGCTTTTACCGGCTCAAAACCTTCATAGGGAACGTATCCTATGTACAACTTTACATCCGTGTAATCTCGTTCTCCCGTATTCTCCATATCAAAGGTTACGGTTACTTTTTCTCCTGCCTTCGGCTTTGCCGGAGACTGCCTTACGTTATCAATTAATAGCATCCCCACATCAAAGGTCTGTTCCTCTTCCTTCGGCACCTCCACATCCAGATATAAAATGTTATTGGAATCGGCTGTGTAAGATTCTCCATCAATATCCTTAAAGGTAATCTTTAGCGGAAGCAATACCATGTTCTGTTCCACATTTTCAAGAATCTTTACCTTTAGAGACACCTCCACATATTCCCCCGCCTTTAAATCTCCCAACTTTCTTGTATATTCCGTATAATCCGGAACCAATAGCCCGGAAGAAAAATCTCCCGAAAGCCGGACATTTTTCGCCACGGTTTCTCCCGTATTTACCACACGGAAGGTAAGGGTTGCCGTCCCTCCCGGTGTTTGTTCGCCGGTCACCTTCAAATTCGTAATAGCCAGTTCCGCCGGAAGTTTTTCCTCCGTCACAATGCCGGTCAGAGTAATACGCTGGTAGTATTCTTTGTCGCCTTCTCTGATAATTTCTCCACCCCAGCCCAAATCTTCGTAACGGACCGCAAACTCATAAGCTCCCATGTTGGCAGTTTCCTTTGTCAAAATGATAAAGCTCAGATATGCGCCCTCCATCTCGCCAATGTAATCGTCCTCGTAACGATTTTCACCGTATTGATGGTATACGTCAATCTCCTCTATCGTAAACGGGGCGTCCGCCGGCAAAAGAGCCTCAAACTTTGCCTCCATGACAAATTCTTTCGTTGCTTTTATCGGCAAAACCACCTGTGTGGCTGCGCCCGGAATAAGTTCGATGATATCCAGGCCATCCTGTGCTATTGTCAGATTGGAATACGGTGCCGCATAGGCGGTCTTCTTTCCCACTACAAACCCTATTCCAAATATAATTGCCATACAAATTACGATGGCTGCCAGTTTCTTCTTCATCATCTTTTCCCTTTCCTGTTTCCCTGATAGAGTTCCTTTATGTTAATACGCTTTACTACTATTTTCTTCACAAGTACCGGTTTTGGTGTTTCATCCGCAACTACAGGCTCTTCCTGTACTTCCTGCACCTCTTCCGCCATTTCCACCGATTCCGCCTCTGCCGGCATCTCCGGTATCTCATTCTCTTCCTTCGCTTTTGGTTCTTCCGGTTCTTCTGCTTCCGTCAATCCTGCCGGTTCTTCCTGCAGCGCCGGTGTTTCTTCCTCCGCCATCACTGCTTCTACGACTTTCGGTGCAACCACCGGTCCGGTAAGCGCCTGTCCCAGAGGAACAACGGATTGAATCCGTCCGTCCGAAATCAGAATCACCTTATCCGCATATGCTGCCAGCGACCGGTCATGGGTTACCATAATAATGGTCTGGTTATTCTCCTTTGCCATCCGCTTTATCAGGTTCATTATCTCTTTCGTGGTCTTTGTATCCAGATTGCCGGTAGGCTCATCCGCAAACACGATTTCCGGCTTTCCCACAAATGCTCTGGCAATACCTACGCGCTGCTGTTGACCACCGCTCATTTCCGTAGGCTTGTGATTCAACCGGCTTCCCAATCCCACTTTTTTCAGCATCTCCCTCGCCAGCTTTCTCCGTCTTCTTGGGGACACCTGCTTAAACACAAGAGGAAGCTCTACATTCTCCAGTGCTGTCATGGACGGAATCAAATTATATGCCTGAAACACAAATCCCAGATATCGCTGTCTGAATATAGCCAGACGATTCTCGTTCATATCCGGGATGTTTTTCCCTTTGATTAAAATTTTTCCGGAGGTGACGGTCTCAATACCCGCCATCAGATTCAACAGTGTGGATTTGCCGGAACCGGAGGTGCCTAACAAACAACAAAATTCACCTTTCTCTATCGTAAAGCTCACATCATCTACGGCTTTTATGGTTTCTTTTCCCATGTGATACACTTTCTTTACATTGATCAGCTCAATCAGCTTTCCCGATTCCATTTCCCCACTGCCCTCCTTTCTGATTTCCTGCCGGATTTATTCCATTAAAATACACGTATCCACTTTTATTTTATCACGCATTTCCAAATATTGCATCATATATTTTTCATCTGTGTCCATTACTTGATTTTTCAGCAAAAATTATGTATAATTATCTTAGGAAACACATAGTTTTGCGTATATTCACGATTCCGAGAGGAGGGGTTTTATGAATAAAGTAATTACCATCAGCAGACAGTTCGGCAGCGGCGGTCGCGAAATCGGCGCCAAGCTTGCAGCAAAGTTAGGGATTCCTTTTTATGACAACGAGCTGATTACCCGTGCGGCCAAGGAATCGGGCTTTGCAGAAGAGGTTTTTGCCAATGCAGAAAAGAAGGCAACCAATAGCCTTTTGTATTCCATTGCCATGGGAATGAGCTCTTACGGAAGTCAGGATTTGGGATTTTCCAATCTGTCCTTGGATGACCGGATTTATCTGGCACAGTCCAATGTCATCCGGAAAGTTGCAGAAGAAGGCCCTTGTGTCATTATCGGACGTTGCTCTCACTATGTTTTAAAGGATTTGGAAAACGCGGTTCATCTGTTTATTCATGCCAAGATGCCGTTCCGTATTGATCGTGCCATTCACGTAGAGGGCGTGGATGAAAAGAAGGCGGAAGAAGTTGTTCTGAAGAATGATAAGCGTCGTGCAAATTACTACAATTATCATTCCGGCGAAAAATGGGGCATCGCTTCCAACTATCACCTTTCCATCGACAGCAGTCTGTTGGGAATTGATCACACCGTGGATTGCATTTATAACTTTGTAAAGGATTTATAATCCTACGAACCGGCATGGGTTCTTATCAAAATTCTACAAAAAAGGGGCTGCGCATTTGCGTCAGCCCCTTCTGGTATGTCTATTCGTATTATCCGTAAATCAAAAGATCTGTTTCGGATGCCCATTCCTCAAATGCATCCCAGACTCCGTTGTCCCAGTTTGTAAGGAAGTCCTCACTGTCTCTAATCTCCCAGACTTTATTTTGCAAACCGATTAAATACAGCATCAGCTCATCTGTTTCCCATTCGTATTCTTTCTCCTCATACTCCGTAAAAAATACCTGGGAGAACAATGCGAAATCTTCCTCTGTCTGTATCTCGGCAAATTGCGTATCTAAACGTTCAAGCGCAGCTTCCACGCCTTTCGTGTCACCGCATATCATGGCTCCGTATTCGTATTCACCCATGGAATACAACATTTCCCAGAGTATTGCCCATTCATCGGAGTCCAGAGGAATAGTCTCTTCATCCCAAGTCTTTGTCCAGGACTCCAGCTCTCTGCCGTAAACAAGGAATTCGTTTCTGGTCAATTCTTCTTCCTTGCTTGCGATTTCTTCTACAAGATAATCCAGAAAATCGATGAAATCATCCGCCGTACTGATTTCGTTTACCATATCGCTTAACTCTGCAATCTCATCATCGAATTTTCCTTTTTTATTTACTACATTGACACGGACTTTGGTCCGTTTTCCGCTTCCGTCCTGTGTTTCTACCGTAATAATGGAGGTCCCCGGCTTCAATCCCTTGATGGTTCCGTACTTTGATACGGATACAATCTGCGGTCTGGAAGAAGTATAGGTCACTTCCTTATTTGTGGCGGTATGCGGCAATATCTCCGGATCTAAAGAATAACTCCGCCCCACCTTAAGTGTAATGGTCTCCTCTTCCAATGCCAGGGTTTCTACATAAATCAGCGGTGTACAGTCCGCAATAATGTAGGTGCCCGGTTGGAACATTTTGAATTCATAGGTGCTGCTCGACACAAACTCACCGTTCATCTGTCCCATAATGGTTTTCCTGTTCGGTGTATAAAAAACGGCAAAGTTGTCTTTATCGTAACCATTCGGCACCGTAAGTCTCATGGTCATCGGAAGGAACAAATCCATCTCCGGGTCATCAAAAGATACCTCAAATGCAATATATTTATCGGTACGCACCAGGCGATTCATTGCTTTTTTTACAAGCTCCGGATCAATTTCTTCAATCACAGCCAGATTCGGATCTGCTTTAGTTCCTACCGCCAGGAGAACTCTGGAATAATCATCTCCGTTCCGAACTACAGCCTGTGCGCTGTTATCGAAATCAATAATCTCCGCTTCCACGCCCCGCACACTGACAAATGCCACTGTATTGTTACAGAACACCGTAAGAATATTTTCTCCGATTCGATAGATTACGGAACTGGACAAGGTAAAGTTCGTTACCACATCCTTGGAACCGTCATTAAAGGTAGCTGTTACTTTAATGTCTTCTGCCGCTACCGATTTTCCTACCACCACAGGAAGTCCCGTATATTCTGCAGTGATGCTTACTACGGTCTTCGGTGTACCCGTCACTCTTACGTCCGCTGAAATTCCGCCGTAGGACACAATCATAATGTTGGTCCCTTCCTTTTGTACAATGGCCGGTGTCAATTCAAATGAGGTGATTGGCTCAATGGAATTGTCCGTATAGAGTACCGACACGGTAAAATCCTCCCTCTTCGGGGAATTTCCTACAATGACCGCCGGTCCGTTATAGGCCGCATAAAGCATTCTCGGTTTTTTTATCGCTTTACCGATTACCGAAAACGTTGTAGTTTTTCCGCCATAGGTAACGATATACTCATTTTCACCTACCGTACCTACCACCGTATGACTCAACTCAAAATCCGTAACATTCTGGTAACTACCGTCGCTGAAATAAACGTGTACGGTAATCTTTTTCCGGTCCAGTATATCTCCTACCGTAGCACTGGTATCCGCATAATACGCCACAAGGCCGGTTATAGTCTTACCGTATACATAAAATTTGCATTCCACACCGTCATAGGACACCACAATTTCATTCGCCCCCGGCTTTGTAACCATGTAACTGGACAGTGCATAATCCTTCATTTTCACATAGCTTCCGTCGCTGTACAGACCCATAACCGTCAGCTTGGTCAAGTCTACGGTTTTACCCACCAAAATCGTATCTCCGGTATACACTGCCGTAAGGGAAGACAACTTTTTCTGAGCTGCCTCCGCCTTCTTCTCCGGCGAACCGAAGAAAACCGCAGCTGCTATAAACATAAAGGCAAAAAAGCCTATGTACTTTTTCTTAAATTTCATACTGCACCTCCTATCGGGCAAACTACTCCATATGATATATCGGCTGCCGGAGGAGGAAACTTAAGACATTCCGTTTTTTAATTTTATTCGTAACAAAGGCTGTCTTGCCCAAGGATGTGCAGCGGCATCAGACATGGCGAACTCTTGCGATGATACAATACTGTAACAGAAACAGTTCCGACCATAGGTTTGATTTTTCGAATTTGTCCGAAGGACCGCGCTTTTAGCTGAGTCGAAATCACCTCTTAGCGGTTCTAAGTCTCGAGGTCGCTCCCGAGAGACGTTTAGAACCGGTTAGAGGAAGTTTGACGAAGCGTTGCGTATTGAGAAAAAAAAACCTATGGTCGGAACTGTTGTTTTAACATGTATCCACATCGCAAGAGTGGGGCTGCACATCCGTAGATATGACAGCCCCACCTCATCTATGCTCAAGCAGTCGGCAAACCTTGTACCTTTCCATGCTCGTGCAACATATTTCCAGTAAAACATACCGACTGCATATTTTCTAAAAATATGTACACAGGCACCAACTTCGGGTATCCTCCGCCTCTTTTGGGAGCGGCCTTTGTTGCCGCCCCCTTATACACGTATTCTATGACGCTATGCTTGCCATTGTTCCGGCATTTTTATCTTAAAAATAACATAGGATTTACCGGTTCTCCCTGTTGTAACACCTGAACATACACTCCACTGCCGTCCTCTACGTAATACCGGGTCGGCTCCGCAATCGTAGCAAATACGGTTCCTTCGTCAACAAAGTCCCCTTCCTTTACCGTTACATCCGCCAGCATGCCGTACACAATCTCGTAGTCAGCCCCCACCTTCATCGTTACGGTGGTGCCGGTTCTCAGTTCTTCCTTTACAGAGGTTACCACACCATCTGCAGCTGCACTTACATGACTTCCTGCCTCTCCACCCAACAAAATATAATCACTGGTACGATAAGAATCCAGTGTCTTATGGTAAATTGCGTGATCCGGACTGAACGGAATCAACGCCTCTCCAGATACCGGCCATAACATTCCTGTTTCCGCAGAAAAATTTAACCCCTTTATCACACCATCCGGGTTACTTACCGCAGTATCCTCATCCGGGAGGTCCGCATCCGCAGTCTGTACCGGTGCCGGTGTATCCTGTGTTTGTTGCTCCGTATCCGGAGTCTGCTGTACCAGAGTTTGTGTCGGTACCGGGGTAACCGGGTTTGGCGTATCCTGTTTTGCCACTGCATCCGGCCTTCCTGCTCCCGGTGTCGGTGATGCGTTCAAATCGATTCTGTTCGGCTCCGTTCCGTCCTTCGGGGTCATTTTCCCGATGGCCAACGCGCCCAGTGCAATTACTGCTACCGCACCGAACGTCGCCACCAGATACATCCCTTTCTTATTTTCCTGTCCCTGTGTCTTCTTCATCATCTCTTCCACGCCTTTCTTTTAATTTACCAGCAAGGAAGCCTTCGCAACCCCGCAATTTCATTCTTCGCAACTATAGTGTCACCTAAATCAAACGAAATATACATCCCGTGTTTATGGTAATTTCATGGAAAAAAAAAGAAGCTGTCTTCCTAACAGCTTCCTTCTGATCTTTATTCCGTTTCCCCATTTAGTTGTTTGCGCTTTCGTTGTTCTTCTTTGGAAAACACACATCCGCAATAATCCTGCCGGTACAATCCGTACTCTGCAGACAACTCTACCGACCGTTTGTATCCGTTTTTCTTTTTAAAATCGGAATACAGATATGTCCGTCCATACTCCTTTTCCAGCCGTTCCCCGATCTCATTTAACCGTTTCGCATCCTTAAGAGGACTAATGGACAACGTAGTGGTAAAGTAATCAAAACCTCCGCTTGCTGCCGCCACTGCCGCTTCTCTAAGCCGCATTTCATAACATACGGTACAACGGTCTCCTCCTTCCGTACACGCCTCCATACCCTTTACCGCTTCATAAAACAGCTCCGGCTTATACGTCCCCGCCAGAAATGTTACCGGATATTTCGTCGGAAGTTCCGAAATCAAACGCTTTTGTTCCTCTTCTCTTGCCCGGTACTCCGCTTCCGGAGAAATATTCGAATTATAGTATAACACAGTTATCATAAAAAAATTCGAAAGATATTCCAGCACATAGCTGCTGCAAGGCGCACAACAGCTATGAAGCAAAAGCGTCGGCACTTTCCCGGCCTTCTGCTCCCTTGCAATCACTTCTTCCAATTTCTTTTGATAATTTACCTTTTGTTCCTGCATCTGTCAGCTCTCCAAGTACTCCTTAAGTACAGCAATCAGTCTGTCCATCTGCGCATCCGTTCCGATAGTGATCCGCAAATAGTTATCAATCCGCGGCAGTTTAAAATGACGTACAAAAATATGCTTTTCCCGAAGCATCTGAAACAATTCCACCGCCGGAACTCTCTCATGGGTAGCAAAAATGAAATTCGTCTTGGAATCCGGGAAAGAAAATCCCAGTTCCGCAAGTTCTTTCTTTACCCGCTCTCTTGTAGCAATAACCTTCTCGGTACATTCCTTAAAATATGCCGTATCCTTTAATGCCTCCGCACCACACATAATAGACGGATAATTCATGGTATAGGAATTATAGGAATTTCGCACCGCGTAAATTGCGGAAATCACCCGAGGACTTCCAAAGGCATATCCGATACGCATACCCGCCATGGAACGGGACTTGGAAAAGGTCTGTACCACCAGCAGGTTCTCGTACTTATCCAACAACGGGATTGCGGATTCTCCGCCAAAATCGATGTAAGCCTCATCCACCACCACGATGGAATCCGGGTTATGCTTTACAATATCTTCGATAAACTCCACACCTTCCCCAATGGAAGTCGGTGCATTCGGATTGGCGATAATGATTCCCCCGTTTTCCTTATAGTAATCTTCTTTTCTGATGCAGAAATTTTCATCAAGGGCTATCGTCTCATACGGTACACGGAACAATTTTGCCCACACATCATAAAAAGAATACGTAATATCCGGGAACAAAACCGGCTTGTCCGAGCAAAAGCAGGTCATAAAAATCATGCCGAGAACATCATCGGAGCCTACACCTACAAAAATTCGGTCCGTGGAAATCCCGTACTGTGCGGATAATTGCTCCGTCAACGGCTGCGCACTGGTATTCGGATATAAAGTCAGCTTCTCTGCATTCATTTCCTTTAACAGCTTTGCCACACCCGGTGCCGGCGGGTAAGGATTCTCATTGGTATTTAATTTTATCATGTCCGGAAAATCCGGCTGTTCCCCCGGAACATAGGGGGTAATGTCTCGTAACTTCTCTTCCCAAGTATTCATATTCCATCCTCACTTATTCGTTTTATATCTACGGCAATGCCGTTCTCTGCAAACTATGTATCCTATTGTAGACTCCCTTTTTATAAATTGCAAGTAGTAATTCGATATTGACATTTTCTTTTTTTCCCTATATTCTATTACTGTGACGCTATAGTGTATTAAACCCCTTTGCAGGAGATTCTATGAACATTATTTTAGTTGACGATGACATTTCTTCCTTACGGCTCATTACCGGCTTTTGCTCCATGATCCCGGACATCACAGTGACCGGGAGCTTCACGGATGCCGAGGAAGCGTACCGGTTTTCCGTGGACAACCCTCCGGATGCCGCCATTTTGGATATCATCATGCCTATTCAGGACGGTATCACCTTAGCGGACCGTCTCTATGAAACAAATCCGGGCATGCTTATTTTCTTTGCCACCGCCAGTGAAGAATTTGCCCTGTCTGCCTTCCGCAGACGTGCGGTTTCCTACATAACAAAGCCTTACAGCTTCTCCGACATTTTTGAAGCAGTGGAACGGGCAAAATTGCTTTGCGCCGAAAAGAAGGTCCATATCAAGGTACGGACCTTTGGACATTTTGACATTTTTGTCAACAATACCCTGTTAAAGTTCCCACGACAAAAATGTAAAGAACTTTTGGCCTATTTTGTGGACCGGAGAGGCGGTGCCATTACCGCAGAGCAGATCATCGATTCTCTTTGGGAGGAACGCTACGACGAGTCTGTCCGGGCCTACTTCCATGTGGTTCTCAGAGATTTGAAAAAAACATTAAAGCAGGCCGGCATTGAATCTCTTCTTGTGTGCAACCGTAATCAGAACGCCATCAATCCAGCCTTGCTGGACTGCGATTTCTACCGTTTTTTGGATGGTGATGTTTCCGCTATACAGGAGTTCGAAGACGAGTACATGATTGACTACAGTTGGGCGGAACCAACCGTAGCCGTTCTGATGAATAAAAAAAATAAATTTGTCCAATAATTGTTAGGACCCTGTCATATAATGGTAGCATAATCCAAACACAGGAGGATGCTACCATGTCTTTAGCATATGCATTAAATACCGTTTCTTATGAATATCGTTCCTTTCCTCACATTTTAAACACTGAGGATAATCTGTCTTATCTTGCTTACGGTATCGAAGTCTACCGTCACGATATCTCCGGTTATGAGAAAGTAGATTGCATTCGCGGCATTACCACCCGTGTGGAGAAAATGAATCGTTTGGTAGAGCTCTTAAACCGTGCCCAGGTATCGGTGTATCACTTCAGAGATACGGTGGAGGATTTTCTGGCCTAACTCGAGGTTTTTCTCTGTTTTCGGACGTAATATCCGGCAACGGAGGTCTTTCACATGAATTATAGCAGCGTTCGTCCGGGCGCACGGGTAAATACCCCGTACACGTCCAGTTTTCCGTACCCCCATTCCCGGTTCGGATACTCTCTTCCGTCCCGTGCGGCGGATGCGGTAAACAAACGCTTGATTACCAGCGTATCTAAAATCACATAAGCTTCTTCCCGGATGGCCGCTTCAAACAAAAGTGCCGCACATCCGGCCCCGAAGGCCGTGGCCATACCGGTTCCCTCAAAAAGGAGTTCTCCTTTGGGTGCCGCCAGGTCCGGCTTTATTTTATTGTCCGCAGTATATCCGTAGGAGGCTTTCGTATAAAGACTCCCGGATATTGCATCATAGGCCGTAAAGGTCAGCACTTCCCCCGCCGCTCCCGGGTCACAGATTTGTACATAAGGGTCCGGACGCAAGAAGGCCGTTTCTCCTGACAAAAACGGCGTTATAGGCAGCCACATATGAAATGCCCGGGAAAACTCCCCCTCGCCGTACACCCGGATCCGCCACACCCCCGCTGCCGGTTCGGCAAATTGTATCCAGATGCCCTGGGTTCCTACCGACTGGTCAAACAGATTCGACTGAATCCGTATGGTTCCTCCTTCAAAATACAACCGGTACTGCCGGTTAAAGGTAGGTCTTCCCTGAATCCGGGGAATCACCTCTCCTGCCGGAGAAATGATCTCTATAGTGAATATATCCGGATCCACAGCCCACAACTCCGTCGTAAACCCCTCTACTCCTTCTTCCACATTAATCTCCACTTCCTCGTAACCTTCACCCGGTGCATTCCCGTAAAAATGGTGTCCGCTTCCACCTTCGTTTCCGGCCGCCGCGCATACACACACACCGGGATATCGCGCCACATCGTTTAAGTACCGTGACAGCACTGTCTGCCCCGTATGATTGCCCTGATTGCTTCCCAGAGCCACACACACAACTAATGGCAGATTCTCCCGTCCTGCCACCGAAAGCAGCCACTCGATTCCGTAGATGATGTCCTCCTCCGCCGCACAAAAGGCATTGTCCGGGATTTGGTAGAAGTCCCGGAGATGGGGTTTTGCCTGCCGTAGCTTTACCATAGCAATGGACACCAAAGGTGCCACTCCTCCATAAGGATTCTGCACAGACGCTCTCTGCTGCTCCGGTGTTGATCCTGTTTCACTTTGGGCTGTTCCTCCGGTATTGCGCAAAGGGAACCTCCCTGTCCGTTGTTCACTTGCTGCTGCCACCCGTACCAGGGCACTTCCGTGACCGTTTTCATCCCGGGAAGGGATGACTTCGTAGGGGTTTTCCGACCGCAGAGCACGGTTGATTTCCTCCGCAGTATACTCTCTGCCGTAAAAGGCGAGGTCTAGGACGTTTTGGTCCTGCACTTCCTCCATGGTCTGGTCCCACAAACCAACCAGCCTTGTACTGCCGTCCGCACTTCGAAACACTTCGTCTGCAAAATTGATTCCGGTATCCACAAAGCCAAGCAGCACACCGCTTCCCCGCAGATTCGTAAAAGGCCCTTCTCTGACCTGCAATACTCCTGATGCCGCCAGTTCCTCTTCCGACAACAACCCGTAACATTTTTGTATAATCCCAAAGGGAAATACGCTTCTGTCCCGCTCCTCTTCCGGATAATAAAAGTAAGCAAAGACCAGATTGTCCGATACTCTCCTCACACAATCCGCCCGAAGAAGGGCCGCCACTTCCTCCTCACTGCCCCGGTTCGGAAGCCCGAAACCTATATAATCATCGGATAGTACCGCTTCCTTGCAATTTGCCATATTACACCTCAAAGAAAAGGTTCTATGGATAGGGTATGTAAAAAAGGAAGAGACGTGACATCGGATGAATGCCCGTCTCCTTTCAATAATTCAGGTCGATAAATTCCGTCAAACTACTTTGCCCGGTACTTTCCGTTCTCCGGTTCCACTTCGCACCGAACTTCAATGCCCAGCTCCTTTGCCCGCTCCATGTATGTTCTTCCTAACGGTCTTGCCGTCACCAGCACTTTTCTTGCGTACTTACCACCGAAACGCTTTGTAACTGTTTCCAGCTCATATAACGCATGTAAGGCCTGATGAGACCCCAATTTCCCTCCCTTACAGGAAATAAAGGTCGGAATATTGCCGGTAATGGTAAGTACATCGATTTCATTGAGCACATCCATTCCCTTCGACTGTACCACACCATCCCAGTCCAAATGTACGCCTACACGGCAATCGGTACTTCTGACCTGTTCCTTTTTATAGGTATACAATTCCAAAATACTGCCACCATCCATCAGACAGCTTTTCACTGTCTCGTTCTTAAAAGCAAACCGGTACCGGTCACCTTTGTTCTCTACATTTTGCAGTATTCCTGCCTGTTTAAACTCATCCACAATCGCATTTAACTCCGACAGCTTCCTTAAGCCTGCATACGGCTCATTTAAGGCTTTTTGTACCCTGCTCATGGATAAATCCACCTGCAAGCTGCCCTCCCTTACCATGTTCTTTCCGAGGAAATTCGAGAACTGGTTCCAATTGTCCCAGTGGCCCTTTGCCACCTGCCAGATGTCATCCACATCATCAGAAAATTCTTTGTCCTTGATTGCTTTTACATCCTTGTGCAAGGAGTAATTCACCACACCGCCCTTTAAACGAATGTAGCTGTCTAATGTGAACGCCACCTGCCGTTCCGGTACATCCCGGCTGATTCTACGGGCAGACCCTTCCTCCAGTTCAATCAACCTGTTTTCCCATATATTGAACTGGTGCATTGGCGTGTCGTATTCCCCCGCCAGCATACCAAAGGCCACCAAAACAAGAGTTTCCCCGCCGGTCACATCAAAAAACAGTTCATTTCCCTGCACCTTTTCCGTCTCAATAGCCCGTCGCATTTCACCCAACATTTCCTGTAAACCGTTTCTTGGCACGGAATGAAACTCCACATCCTTCACGCCACACTGCTTTTTCAGAAAGGCTTCTGTCCTCACTTTTTTTGCCGAAATCAGTTCCGGGTAACCGAAATACACTACCTTATCCACCTGATAGTGCATACAGGTAATGACATTTTCCACCGATTCCATTCCAAGAAATTCAAAGTTCACAACCATGGCAGTTCTCCTCTCGTTTGTTTCTTACTACCCTTCCATAAAACCAAAGGTCTTTTCGAAAACACTTCGAAAAGACCCTCTGTCTCTATCTGTTACTTTCTATGTCTCTTCACAAAGCTCTCCATACGATTCAGTGCTTCCTTTAACTGCTCGATGGAATATGCGTAGGAGATCCGCAAGAATCCTTCACCACAGTCGCCGAATGCGGTGCCCGGTACGATAGCCAGCTTCTCTTCCTCCAAAAGCTTTGTCGCAAACTCCTCAGAGGTCATACCAAAACCCTTGATACACGGGAACACGTAGAATGCTCCGTACGGTTCAAAGCACTCCAAACCGATTTCGCGGAGTCTTGCCACCAAAAATTTTCTACGCTTGTCGTACGCATCTCGCATCAGTTCCACATCCGGATCACCGTTCTTTAAAGCTTCTATAGCTGCATACTGGCTGGTGGTCGGTGCGCACATAATCGCAAACTGGTGGATTTTAATCATCTGCGTAATAATTTCTTCCGGTCCTACTGCATAGCCCAGACGCCATCCGGTCATTGCATAGGACTTGGAAAAACCGTTAATCACAATGGTACGTTCCTTCATTCCCGGCATGGATGCAATGGAAACATGGTTTCTTCCGTAGGTTAACTCGGAATAAATCTCGTCAGAAATGACAAATAGGTCCTTTTCCACCACAACCTCTGCAATCTCCCGCAAATCCTTCTCCTCCATAATGGCACCGGTCGGATTGTTCGGGAACGGCATAATTAAAATCTTTGTCTTATCGGTAATCGCATCTAAAAGTTCCTGCTTGGTCAAACGGAACTCATTCTCTGCCTTAAGTTCAATCGTTACCGGCACGCCGTCAGCCAATGCCACACACGGCACATAGGACACGTAGCACGGCTCCGGAATCAATACTTCGTCGCCCGGGTCTACCATAGCACGAAGTGCAGCGTCAATTGCCTCACTGCCGCCGATGGTTACCAGCACGTTCTTATCCGGATATTCCAGATTGTAACGACGCTTCAAATAGTTACATACTTCCACCTTCAGCTCTTTTAAACCTGCATTGGAGGTATACACGGTTCTGCCCTTCTCCAGGGAATAAATAGCCTCTTCTCTGATGTGCCACGGAGTCTCGAAATCCGGCTCGCCCACACCCAGGGAAATCGCATCCTTCATCTCACTAACAATATCAAAAAACTTCCGAATACCGGACGGCTTCATTGCCTGTACTTTATTATTTAACGGGTTTCTCATGGGGTCACCAACATCCTTTCATCGTCATCACCTTCGGACACAAGCGGAAGGCCATGCTCCTTATATTTTTTCAAAACAAAATGGGTTCCGGTAGAAAGTACCGCCTCCATCGGCGCCAGCTTCTGGGAAACAAAGCTTGCTACCTCACGCATACTCTTGCCCTCGATAATTACGGTCAAATCAAAACCGCCGGACATCAAATACACCGATTCTACTTCGTCATAACGGTAAATGCGCTCCGCAATCTTATCAAAGCCCTGGCCTCTCTGCGGGGTTACCTTTACCTCAATAAGCGCAGTTACACGCTCCTCGGTGGTAGCATCCCAGTTAATGAGGGTCGGATAACCGCAGATGACGTGCTCCGCCTCTAACTTCTTTATTTCCGCATGCACCTCTTCTTCGGTCATGCCTAACATTTTCGCCAAATCGCTTTCCGCGACCTTACTGTTTTTATCCAATGTCTTTAAAATTTCTTCACGCATGATAATGTCCTCCTTTTTGATTTTGTTTCTTTTATGTTCGATGCAACGCCTGCTTTCTTACGTTACTTCCCGGCCCGTTTTGCCGCCATCACTCTCTCGTACTCTTCCACACGATTCGGCTCCAAGTACCGTACTTCCTCGCCGTTCCGTACCGCCCGGTCAAGTCCCGGTACCGTCTTTCCGATCACAGCCGCCGGAATGCCCTTTTCTTCCAGTGCCTCGCATAGTCTGCCTCCATGCTCCGATAAAATCAGGAATACGCCCTCCGTCCGAAGCTGGTACGGATTCACATCAAAGTATTCGCAAATCTCCACGGTCTCCTGTAAAATCGGAATGGCCGGCAACTCAATCTCCAAACCACACTCGGCATATTCCGCCAGTTCCCATAATGCTCCGAACACACCGCCTTCCGCCGCCGCATGGACATAAGCTGCACTATCTGCTACCGCAAGGTAGCCTTCCTCATTCTTTTCCGTCTCGGGAAGGAACTCTGCCGCTCGTTCGATAAAGCGTCTCGGGTATCTGGTAGAAAGCTCATCGGTAAAATGTCCCGCCAACAGTGCCGTACCGCCAAGGCCGCAATACTTGGTCATAACGATATCGAGACCAAAGAGTTTATCCGTTCTTGCTTCCTCTTGTGCCTGCTCCGGTGCCTCTTGTTCTGTTCCCAGCATCTGCACCGAAACCACAGGTTCCGTCACCACTGCACTTACTGCTGTGTGACCGCCTACAATCTTTATGTTATGCTTCTGCAAATACTCACAGTAGCGTTCATGCATCTTTCGCAAGTCCCGTTCATCCATGGTCTCCGGCACCGTAATAGCGATGGAAGCCGACTGCGGTATCGCCCCCTTGGCAGCCAGGCTGTTTGCCGCCCGTACCGCTGCCAGATAAGCCGTAGCCAAGCCCTCACCGGATACGGTCTGCATGGAGGCTCGTGCAAGTCCGCCGGACACACTACCCATCGGAATGCTTACGGCTCCTCCGCCCACCATTGGCGAAAGGGTTCCCTGATTCACTTTTTGTACTTCCTTTAATATGGACCGCCTAAGCGTGGTGTCCGAAACCTTTCCGCTTTTCATAAAGCCTCCTTGTACAACTTATCCTTGTAATCCGTTTGCCTGTCGGATCATATCTTCCACTACAATATCATAAATCTCACCGATAGAACTACAATACTCCAAAAGCTTCCACGGCTCATTGGTATGGAAATGAACTTTTACCATATCTTCATCCCCTGCAGCAATCAGACTGTTTCCTTCAAAATGCTCCGTAATATAGTCCGCAATCGCATCTTCATCCAAATCCTCATCTCTTCTGTCGATTAACAACTGTGTGTCATAACGATATGCAAACTGATCCTCTTCTGCGTCAATTGAGTTAATTCCCATTTTTATACCTCCAAAATTATCAAATTTACGTGTAGGCCTGCACCTCCGTGCCCCCCCAACCTCGTGACTTCGTCTACACAAAAAAAGCCCTAAATCAATAGCTCTCTATTGATTTAGGGCGAACAATCTGTCCGTGTTACCACCTAACCTCAGGGAAAACCCTGCACTCTCCCGATACAAGAGCAGGTATGCTCTAATACCGTTTCCCTGTAACGGAGGAACTCCGTTGAAGCCTACTAAGCTATGCCGTTGGGTTCAAAGCTCCGGAACTGCTTCACTATCCTTCCCGCAAAGACTCGCACCACCGTCTTCTCTCTGTAGCATTTCGGATAGCTACTCTTTTCCTTCACTGCCTTTTACTGATTAGTGTTATCTTATCATAGCTTTTACGGGAAGTCAAGCAAAAATCCCCAGATACTTTTTTCACAAACAACAGTGGAATTCTCTCCCAAAAATCTTCCTTCTCCCCATATTTCCCATAGACCTTCCTCCTCTCTTTATGTTATACTGATTCTTGGTGAAATGAAAAAAAATGTATAAGGAGGGTTTACACCATGTATCAATTTCCAAAAGATTTGTATGTTGATGTACGAATCGAAGAAAAGGACCGTACCAGCTTTTTTGTAAAAAACGGAGACGTGGAGTCCGACACCGCCACTTCAGTTACCGGTGCCATCATCCGTGTTTATGACGGTACCATGTGGTACACCGGCACCACCAATGACATCGCCGGTATTCAGGCAGAAATCGACAATTTAGCCACTCTTGCTACCCCGAACCCGGACATTTTAAAGGATCCGGTAGTGGCAGCTTTTGAAGTGCACAAAGATACTGTTCTTCGTTTCGAAGGAGAGAACGATGTGCGGAAGGTTCCTCGGGAAGAAGCAAGAAAGCTTATCCTTACCTATTTGGACGAATGTGTGGATAAAAGCATTCCGGAGCTGAGACTCTACACCGGAGGCTATAACAGTGCCCACTTGAAGAAGCAGTTCTATTCCAGCAAGGGAGCCGCTATTGTACAGGATATGCAATACTGCACCATGAGTATCTTCTACAATTTCACGGTAAACGACATTACCACCGAAGGCGGAAAATACTACACTGAGCTTTCCTTTGACCGCTTACTGAATCGTACCGAGGAGATCATTGCAGAACGGGACCGTTACTTAGACTACGCAAGAAATGCCGTAGATGTGGTTCCGGGGGATTACACCTGTGTCTTATCCCCAGTCGTTACCGCCATGTTTACCCATGAGAGCTTCGGTCATAAGAGCGAGGCCGACTTTATGTTAAACGACAAAACCTTGCAGGATGAATGGGAGATGGGGAAAAAGGTAGGTAACGAGAAACTCACCATCCGCGACATAGGCGATTTGCCGAATCATGGCTATACTCCTTACGACGATGAAGGCACCAAAGCAAGAGGTGTATGCCTGATTGACAAGGGCATCCTTACCGGCAGACTTCACGATGCAAAATCCGCCACCACCTTAGGCGAAGCCCTCACCGGAAACGCAAGAGCCGAAAGTTATCTGTATACGCCGATGGTCCGCATGACCAACACCTACATAGAGGGAGGCAGCGACGATCCGGAAGAGATGATAAAGGAAATCAAGGACGGCATCTATGTTTACCAGGTAAACTACGGCACCGGCATGTCCACTTTTACCATGCAGCCAAGTCTTTGCTACCGCATCCGGGACGGCAAGCTATGCGAGCCGGTTCGTGCCAACGTAGTAACCGGAAACGTATTCAAAACCCTGTTTGATATTGATGCCATCGGGACGGATTTTGAACTGTTTGACACCTATGTCTGTGGCAAAAACGGTCAGAGTGCCCCGGTTTCCGCCGGTGGCCCGTCCATCCGTGTCAAGACACTTACCGTAAATTAGGAGGGGAATCACATGAAAGAAAAACTCAGTTATATCAGCACACACTCTACGGTTGATTTTGAAGAAAATAAAATCGTTTCCTTTCAGAAAAAGGTAGCACCGGAATATTCCTTCCGGGTCTATCGGGACGGTTTTGTGGGTGTCCATTACCAGGTGGGCGAAATGAGTGACGAAGAAGGCTACAAGAGAGCAGAACAGAACCTTGCCTTAAAGCGTCCGTATCCGTACCCGCTTGCCACCGGTAGCCGCAAGCGTAACAAATGCGAGCGGGTCCTCAGCGACCGTGAATTGTTAGACATTGCAAAGGAAGCCTTGGCACACATCACGGAAAAATATCCGCAGTTTACCTTATCCGGCTCCTTTTATCAGGAAACCGACACCCATCTCCGTACCAATGACAACGGGCTGGACTTTGAAAATACCGACAGCAGTGTCCATGTAAGTGTCTCCTATAAACACAAAGACAGTAAGGACATCACGGACGGCTATTTTGAAATCGGTCAGAGAGATTTTTCCTTTGAAAAGCTTTATGATATGGCCGACAACTACTTAGGAAGCTACGAAACCAAGGTGGATTTCCCGGAAGAAGCTATTTTACAATCCCAGTACTATGAATACATCAGTAAAATCAGAGGATGCCTGGATGCAGAAAGCTTAGCTCTCGGCACCTCCCTGTTTACCGGAAAGCTGGGACAGCAGCTGTTCTCCGAAGACTTCACCTTAATTGACGACTGGTCCGACGAAGAATGCTGGCACCATACCTTCTGGGACGGTGAAGGCTATGTAAGAGAAAATGACCGCCGTGTGTTCATTGACAAGGGTGTGCCGCTTCTCGGCTACTCCGACCGTCGTGTCGCAGAGAAATATGACGTTCCTTACACCGGAAATGCCTGGAATAGCTTCTCCGACATTCCGTACAATGGTAAGGTCAACCTTCTCATTAAGCGCAGCCCTAAGACTACAAAGGAGCTTTTAAACGGAAGACTTTCCATTGTCCTTGATAACTACAGTGGCGGTGGTTTCAACGAAAAGGGCGATTACGTTATGCCGGTACATCACGCCTTCCTTTGCGACGGTGAGAAGTTCCTTGGCTCCCTGCCTCCGTTTACCTTCTCCTCCAACATGTTCGACATGTTCGGCAAGGACTTTATCGGTGTGGGCTCCGACCAGCCGGTATTTAACGACAAGAGCGTGCTTATGAAGATCAAGATTTCCCGGAATTCTTAATACCGGAATCTATCCTGATATTTCTACCTACAACAAAATGTTTTACACGACCGATTCCTCGGATGATTCTTCCCCGGAATCGGTCTTTCTTTTTTTAGTTTTCCTTGCTATTTTCTGACAAATATGCTATAATAGACCCAAGTATTCTCTCTATATTGTTTGTGCCTTTTTCACACGAATTTGGCGGTTAGGATGGTGACGGAACATGATGAAAGATAAGAAAATTATCGGTGTATGTATTACAGGAATCCAAAACAATACCCGGATTGCGTATCTGAATCAATTATTCAACTATGCCCAAAAGAATGGTTATAAGATGATTGTGTTCAACAGCTTTTCGGAGGACAAAACCCATGGCTCATTTCATAACGATGCCGGAGCCATTTATCGTTTAATTAATTTTGAACTCATCGACATGCTGGTTATTCACGGACAAAGCTTTTCAGATACCGACCTGGAGGTTTCGTTGCGCAGAAAAGCCGAAGTTCACGGCGTTTCACTTCTTTCGGAAGAGCTCTTTTTAGCCGGGTCCGATTCAACAAACGGCTTTCAAGCCGTTCCGGCGGACACGTTCCCTGGCTCCGTCAGGGATTTACACCATGCAATGAAAGATTCCCTGTTCCATGAAGATTTCATGTATGAATGGCTTTCCCGGATTCTTAGTGTTAAAAGCACGAAAGAACTGGATACACTTCTTTCCGAAATCATTTTTTATAACTCTTATATTTGCTTGAATCATAACATCATCGACTTAATCGTTCACAACACATCTCAGGAGTCGGTTTGTTTTTCTGAAAAACCGATTGTTGTTTCCTCGCAGCCGGCGAATTCCGGCCGGTATACCACCGGAAGCTTTCTGCTTTCCGATATGATTCCCCAGTGTGACGAATGGTTGGCGGAAGATTCCGTTTATATTCTCAGCACGATTCACGCCGACGGAAAAATCTACGGTTATTATGCACTTCGGACCGATGATATTGCGACCATGGCGACCCCGTTAAAACGTGTGGTTTCTGCCTTGAATCTGGCCTTCCGTATCATCTCGAACCAGTTCCGGCATAACAACCTGAATCTAAGCATCAAGCAGGCGGTACTGACCGACCCGGACAAGCACCTGCCGCTTAACCTGCTGATTGAGAAGAACTTGTTCTTTTATCATTTCCAGCCAATTATAAACGCACACGACGGCTCCGTATTTGCCTATGAAGCACTTATGCGCACGGATCCTGTCATTTATATGTCCCCGTTGGAAGTCATTGAAGCTGCATCTTCTTACGGACGCTTATATGATATCGAAAAAGCCACCATGTGGAATACCCTTTCTTATATCAGCGAACATGAAGAATACTTCTCCGAGCGAAAATTATTTGTGAACTCCATTCCGGCATATATGCTGAATACCTCGGACTGGGGCGCACTTGTAGAAAAATACGGTCACCTAATGAACAAACTGGTCATTGAAATGACAGAGCAAACCGAGATGGAAGACGACCGTATTTCCGTCATCCGGAACCGCTTAAAGCAAAACGACATTTCCCTTGCAATCGATGATTACGGAACCGGATTTTCCAATATTTCCAACCTGATACGTTACAATCCGAACTACGTAAAAATCGACCGTTCTCTTGTAGAACACATTCAGGATAAGCCGCGTATTCAAAAGCTCGTAGCGGGTATTATCGAATTTGTCCACGAAAACGGCTATTATGCTTTGGCAGAAGGCGTAGAAACCCGCGAGGAGTTAAAGACCATGATTTCCTTAGGCTCCGACCTTATTCAGGGTTATTACCTTGCAAAGCCTACCTCCTATCTGCTTCAAGAGCTCTCAGATACTCTTCGGGATGAAATCGTAGAATTCAACCGGATGCGTTCCGAATACGAAGTCCGGACCTATTGTCCGAAGGAAAACGAAGTTGTAGACCTTGCCCGCATCACAACGGAGCATTATAACGCACTTCTTATCGAAACGGAAAACGTTACCATCCAAGGTGTTCCGAGTACTGCCATCCACTGTTCCCTTACGATTCGTGACGGATTGCATACCTGTATTACGTTGAAGGACGTTCATATCACCACAGAGAAGGAAGTTCCTCTCATTGATCTGGGCAACTTCACGAATGCAACCATTATTCTGGAAGGTGAAAACGAGATCATCAACCGTGGTATCCGTGTTCCGCAAAGTTCCGACTTACATCTGACCGGTGAGGGTTCTCTGTATATTCACAGTGAGATGCTGAATTCCTACGGCATCGGAAATGACCGGGACAACAGCTACGGCAACATTTTGATTGACTTTATCGGCATGCTCCATATCGATATCAGCGGTGAAAACTCTGTTGCTATCGGAGGAGGCAAAAACGATGCAAGCTCCATCATTTCCATCCGACAAACCAAACTTCATCTGGAATGCTCCGGAAACAATTGTGTCGGCATCGGAAATTTTGACGGTAACTGCATCATCGACATCAAAAAAAGCAAGGATATCATAGAAATTTCCAGCGCTACCGCTGTAGGTATCGGCTGTGTCAGCGGTAACGCCAATATATTGATTGAGCACTACAAGATTTCCGTTGTAGAATCCGGCATCGCCCTTTGCGGCATCGGCGTTCTGCGCGAAGGAAAAGGCCGACTGATTGTTGCTCACGGTTCCATTGCCTGCGACCTGCGCGGTCGAAATATCGTATGTTTCGGGACCGATGGCGGTTCCCTCGATTGCAGTACATTGCTTACATCTACAGACTTTTACTGTGAAGGCAACTCCGTTACCGGTATCGGTGATATTAACGGAAGTGGTAATATTAATCTCCGGGATTCCAATCTCACCATGCGGATTCTTGCCAGAGACAATCTGGATATCGGCAGCAAATACGGAAAGTTAGAGACAATCAACATCCAAAAACAGATTAAGGTAAACGAATAGCAGGTAATTACACTGTTTCCTACCACAAAAAGGGCGTGTGCACTTCACAATGCACACGCCTCTTCTTTTACAACTCTATTACTGTACCGAATCGATTGCCTTTCCAATATCGTTTCTCTTATACTTGTTGGCAAAGGAGATCCAATCCGTTGCCGCATAGGCATTGGCGCGGGCACCCTTTAAGTCATCACCTACCGCAACAACGCCAAGTACACGACCTCCGTTGGTCACTACTTTGCCATCTGCAAACTTGGTACCGGCATGGAATACATAGTAGCCTTCTTTCGTCTTGAAGGTGTCAAGTCCATCAATCGGGAAGCCCTTCTCATAATGCTCCGGATAACCGTCGGAAGCAAGTACCACACATACTGCCGCATTGTCTGCAAACTTAAGGTCGATCGTGTCAAGCTTGCCATCGATACAAGCTTCGAACACATCTACGATGTCGTTTTCCATACGTGGAAGCACTACCTGGGTCTCCGGGTCTCCGAAACGAGCGTTGTATTCCAGTACTCTCGGGCCGTTCGGGGTCAGCATAAGACCTACGAACAATACACCTACAAACGGTCTGCCCTCAGCCTTCATGGCATCCATGGTCGGCTGATAAATATACTTCTTACAGAACTCGTCCACCTCCGGGGTGTAGAACGGCGTCGGAGAGAAGGTCCCCATACCACCGGTATTTAAGCCCTGGTCACCATCCTTTGCACGCTTGTGGTCCTGTGCACTGGTCATGGTCTTAATGATGTTACCGTCACAGAATGCCAATACGGAAACTTCCGGGCCTGTCATAAACTCTTCGATAACCAGCTTGTCTCCTGCACTGCCGAACTGCTTATCTTCCATAATTGCCTTAACACCGGCAACTGCTTCTTCATAAGTATTGCAAATCAAAACACCCTTACCGAGAGCCAAACCGTCTGCCTTTAATACGGTCGGATACGGGCTGGTCTTTAAATACTCGATGGCTGCTGCCGCATCGGTAAACACCTCATAGGCTGCCGTCGGAATATTGTACTTCTTCATCAAATCCTTGGAAAATGCCTTGGAACCTTCGATAATAGCCGCATTCTTCCGCGGTCCGAATACGCGAAGTCCCTTTGCTTCGAATGCATCAACCACACCTGCACCCAAAGAATCGTCCGGTCCGATAATGGTAAGATCAATCTTTTCCTGTGCCGCAAACTCGGCAAGCTTCTCGGTCTCCATGACACCGATATTCACGCACTCCGCAAGCTCTGCAATGCCTGCATTGCCCGGTGCACAATACATCTTGTCTACCTTCTTACTCTGGGCTACCTTCCACGCAATGGCATGCTCTCTTCCGCCGCCGCCTACGATTAAAACCTTCATGCTATATTCCTCCGTTTTCTATGTTATCTCTTACTCAACCACAAACGCTTTCCCGTCCTGCCAGGTCACCTTGCCGTTTGCGATGGCGTTAATGGCTGCCGGGAGAATCTCCCATTCTGCCTCTTCCATCACTCTGCGCTGCAGTACCTCCGGGGTATCCCCAAGCTTTACCGCAACTGCCTTCTGCATCAGAATCGGGCCGGTATCCGTACCCTCGTCTACGAAATGCACCGTTGCACCGGTCACCTTATTACCCCTGGCCAACACTGCTTCATGCACATGCAAACCATAAAATCCGTCGCCGCAAAAAGAAGGAATGAGGGACGGGTGAATATTTAAAATCTTCTGCGGGTATGCCTGAATGAGACATGCCGGCAAAATCACAAGATAGCCTGCCAGTACAATCAAATCCGGCTCGTACTTTTTTACGCCTGCTAAAAGCGCTTCGTTAAACTCCGGACGGGAAGCAAAACTCTTCGGAGAAATACACTCTGCTGCAATTCCCTTATTTCTTGCACGCTCCAATGCAAACGCATCTGCCTTGTTACTAATCACAGCTACAATTTCTGCATTGGTAATGGCACCGCTGTCCATCTTGTCCATAATTGCCTGTAAATTCGTTCCGCCGCCGGATACCAAAACTACGATTCTTGTCATAGGGACCTCCTTTAAACGAACAAAGCGCATGCCGTGCCGACTTCCTAAGAAGCCGGTCACCGCACACGCCGTAAAATCTATTACAGAATATCAATACCCTTTTCGCCGTTTACTGCCTCGCCAAGGATATAAGCTTCTTCGCCTGCTGCCTTTAAGGTAGCCACAGCCTTGTCTGCGTCAGCCTTATCTACAGCGATCACCATACCGATACCCATGTTGTAGGTATTGTACATCATCTGCTCTTCAATGTTACCGTCCTTTGCAAGCATCTTAAAGATTGCCGGTACTTCATACGCATTCTTCTTAACCTGCGCACGGATACCTTCCGGAAGCATTCTCGGAATGTTCTCGTAGAAACCGCCGCCGGTTACATGGCTGCAAGCCTTCACTACAATACCGTTGGTCTTTAAAGAAGAAAGTGCCTTTACATAAATCTTGGTCGGAGTCAAAAGCTTCTCACCAAGAGTCGTGCCCAAGGACTCATAGTAAACATCAAGCGGCTTACGCTCCATCGGGAATACCTTACGAACCAGGCAATAACCGTTACTGTGAATACCGGAGGAAGCAATACCGATTAATACATCGCCGTCCTTCATATTCTCACCGGTAATCATCTCTGCACG
>JAZNBY010000228.1:0-8042 GCA_045587325.1 Lachnospiraceae bacterium
AAAATTAAATCCTTCTTTAACTTTCAAAGTCACTTCGTTTATTCCGCCATTTATCCGGTTTTAGTAGCCATCTACTACTGTAGAGCCCTGTGCTTTTAAAATCTTTACGATGCGACTGGTGCCCAGACGGCTAGCACCAAGTTCTACAAATTTCTCGGCATCCTCCAAAGAAGAAATACCGCCTGCCGCCTTCATCTGCACGCCCTCACCTACATGCTTTGCAAAAAGTTCGATATCCGCAAAGGTCGCACCTGCCGTGGAAAATCCGGTAGAGGTCTTAATAAACTCCGCTCCTGCTTCCGTTACCACACGGCACATCTGAATCTTTTCTTCCTCCGTCAGAAGACAGGTCTCAATGATTACCTTTAACAGCTTACCGCCACAGGCTTCCTTTATCGCTTTAATTTCAGCCAGAAGTCCGTCATAGTTTCCTTCCTTTACCATACCGATATTGATGACCATATCGATTTCATCGGCACCATTTGCCACCGCATCCTTTGTTTCAAACACCTTTACCGCAGTGGTATTGTAACCGTTCGGAAAGCCGATGACCGTACATACCGGGAGCTTCTCCCCCAGATACTCCTTTGCCCGTTTCACAAAGGACGGCGGAATACACACGGATGCTGTCCCATAAGCCACTCCGTCATCGCAAATCTGCTTTATCTCCTCCCATGTCGCTGTCTGGGTCAAAAGTGTATGATCCACATACTTTACAACATTCTTATCCATTCCCATTCTCCTTTACGCCAGCTCTAATGCTACCTGCATCATTTCATGGAAGCTGTTTTGTCTGTCCTCGGCGGAAAGTGCCTCACCGGTATATAAATGATCGGAAATCGTCAGCATACACAACGCCTGCTTTCCGGCATAGGCCGCATTCAAATACAACGCCGCTGCCTCCATCTCCACACACAGAATGCCCATCTTCTTCCAACGGTCATTAAAGGTAGGGTCCGCATTGTAGAACACATCGGAAGACAAAATATTACCAACCGTTACCGGTACCTTCATCTCTTCCGCCACCTCTACCGCACGACGAAGCAGTTCATAATCCGCAATCGGTGCAATGGTACCCGGCAAATTATACTGGTCCGCATAATTGCTATTCGTGGAAGCTCCCATACCGATGACCAGGTCACGAAGCTTTACCTTATCGGAAATACCACCGGCAGAACCGATACGGATAATCCGGTCCACATCATAAAAATGGAACAATTCATACGAGTAAATTCCGATGGACGGCATGCCCATGCCGCTGCCCATAACCGAAACTCTCTTTCCTTTATAAGTGCCTGTATAACCAAACATATTGCGGACCGTATTAAAACAGGTCACATCCTCCAAATAAGTATCCGCAATGAACTTCGCCCGAAGCGGGTCTCCCGGTAATAATACGGTTTTTGCGATTTCTCCTTCTATTGCCCCATTGTGGGCGGTCGGTACATTTGCCATGGTATACTCCTTTCCGATACATCCTTATTTACATTATAATCAGTATAAACGGATTTTACTCCAAAGTCAAATTTGCGGGTAGAATCCTTCATTCCCTGTTTATTCCCAATACATCGGCAATATGGAGGATTCCGGATATAACAATATCTTCTTATCTATAACTGCGTGTTCTCCTCGTCCCAGCAAAAAGCGATCAACCACAAGACATGGGGTCCCAACGAGTTCAATTGCATCCTCAATCCCTATATCCGTACAGGATATTTTTTCCAACGCACAACAGTTTTTTACATACAAATTGGACTTTCCGTAAACCAAGTAAAACCCAATCTCTTTCAGTCCGCCACAGTTTTCAACAAACAATCTTCCCAAATGGCTGTCCCCGGTCGAATACTGTTCTAATGCATAGTGATTCTGAATAATCAGATTCTCAACATTATCTGTCGATAAACGTTTCAAATTTGGAAACAGTTCGAATCCTTTTGCCACCTCTGATTTTTCCCGGTAGCAAAATTCATCCTCCTCACTAAGAAAAATCTCTGTAACTGCCATACGTTCTTCTTTCGACAGAACTCCATCCTTATTCATATCAATATTCGTCTGAATAAACTCGCAAAAATCGTCACTTCCAAAGTGCGCAGAATCGATTGTAATCATTCCCCTACGTTCGCACTCCCAATCAATAAAGGAATCATAACTATGACAGTTTCCGTCCGTACCAACCGCAACTACAAATAACTCGTTTTCAGTCTCAACCGCATACGCAACACCATTTTTCATGGAATAGCTTAACAAACCGATTCTGTTTATTCTTCCGGCACTCTCCGGTAACAATTCCTGTGTAAGAATCATCTCTTCCAGCTCGTTCTTTGACGGAAGATAAGCCTGTACATATCCCTCGGAATTTGTCCACTTGATTCGTTCTTTCCCTCCAATCAGCAAGCTTCCGTTTTCGCTGACCTCTGCATCCTCATTCCACACAAGTCCATCCTGATTATAACTGTAAGTCACAAATGTTGCTTCCCCTGCATCTGCAACAATCTGATCCGGGAGGTTTTCTGCCTTTCCGAACAATTCTAAATTATTTACTCCCTCAAATGTCCATATTTCCTTTGCATCTCCCAAATAACGAAGATGAATTGCATCAAAACTGTATGCGTAACGAAGCCCCTTACAATTTTTTACCGTCAAACATCTCGCCGCATGAAATGTAGTACCGCAAGAAACCAGTTCCGGACAATTTTCAAATATCAACTCACCGTATGCATCCGGCTCATTTCCCGATACAGCGAACAAGGACGGACAATCCTTAAACACTGCCTTTTCGCATCTCGGAAGTGCCACATAAGACAAATTCGGAAAATATTCAAATCCATCAAATATTTCTCCGTCCCCTGAACCGGCATGTGGCTCAAAGAAAATTTCCCAGACATTTTCCCGCTCCTCTAACGAAAGCATACCGCTTTTATCCACATCCACATTTGATTTAAGATAATCCAGCATTACCGAACTCGAAAAAAACTCTGCAGTCAACGGAATCTCATCTTTCTCCGCTATTATACTGTCTTCGTTCTTTTCATGATTTATTCCTTCATCTGTCCCGGGAATCCTTGTAGCAATCGGTTCTTTTGCCGCATCATTCCCTAAATCTTCCCTGCTACAGGCACACAAAAACACCGCAAAGATAACAAAAATCATTCTTTTCAAGCACATTCTTCTTCCTCCACAAATCCATGAAAAAAGCTGCTGAACCACTCAAAGTCACATTCATTTTCATTATAATCAGTATAAACGTATTTTACTCCAAAGTCAATTCTCGCACACAAAAAATGGCAGTATCCCCATCGGCAAATGCTTGTATTTTTCGCCCCCTTGTGATAAACTGAGTTCATAAAAATCTACATAATTAGGAGGCGTTTATGGGAGAGAACATTATTCCGCAGGCAAATCAAAGCGAACTTTTATGGAAAGATAGAAAACGCACAAAGTTCTTTGGCTTACCTTGGACTTTTACGGTATATCGTCTTACAGAAGATCGTTTGCTCATCAAACGAGGCTTTTTTACCACGCATGAAGACGAGGTACGCCTTTATCGCATTTTAGATATTTCCTTAAAAAGAACCCTTCTCCAAAAGATTTTCGGACTCGGCAGTATTATCTGTCACTCCAGTGACAAAACCATGGGAGATTTTGAAATTAGCAATATCAAACACTCTTATGATGTAAAAAATCTTCTTTCCGATTTGGTAGAAAAGGAGCGCATGGCGAAACGGGTTTCCAATCGTGAATTTATGGTGGATGACGAATGTGATTTTGATTCCGATGACAACTAGTCAAGCCTTACACAACTCAACGCTTTCGTTGTGTGTTACCAAAACGAGTATCTCAAACTAAAAAGCGCGCTTGCCATTTGCAAGTGCGCTTTCTTTTCTTCAAACCATACTATTCATCTTCCTGTGTCTCACATTCTTCTACTACCTTCGACACACTTATTGTATCAATCTGTTTTCCGTTTACCTTATTAATGTCAAAGCAATACCCGTACTCTGTAATCGGCGGATAATCCGTTTCTTCTTCCGACGGAAGTCGTCCCAGTCTTGATATGATAAAACCGTTTACCGTGTCCGCATCCTCTTCCGAAAAATCCACTTCCAGTACATCCCCCAGTTCTTCCAACATGGTAAAGCCTCTTACCAACCAGGTGCCGTCATTTTGCGGAATGATTTCCTGTTCTTCTTCGTCATACTCATCCTGAATATCCCCGACGATTTCCTCTAACATATCCTCCATGGCTACGATACCTGCCGTCTGGCCATACTCGTCAATGACTACCGCCATATGGATTTTCTTTTCCTGCATATCATTTAAAAGAACATCAATATTCTGGGTCTCCGGCACAAAATAGGGTTCTCTGGCCACCTGGGTCAGGGATGTATTCCGTAACACCTCTTCCTCTTTCCGATGCTCCATATAATACAACATCAAATCCTTCAGATGAAGAATTCCGGTAATGTTGTCCAAATTTTCTCCGTATACCGGCAATCTGGAATATCCCGACTTCAAACATACATCCAATGCTTCTTCAATGCTTGTCTCTTCCTTGATGCCAATGATCTTTTTCTTTCTCGTCATCACATCTTTTGCCGCTTTGGCATCAAAGTCCATGACATTGGTAATCATCTCTGCCTCTTCTTCGTCCAGAAGTCCCTGCTCCTGCCCCTCCGTTACGATGGAAATGATTTCCTCCTCCGTTACATTCTCCGAAGTATCTCCCGGACGCACACCAAATATGGCTGCAATTCCCTTTGCGGCACCTTCTGCCAGCCATGCCATCGGTGCAAACAAAATCATAAAGAAATGTACAAAGCCAGAGATACGGAAAATGAAACTCTCTGCATACTTATACCCTAACTTCTTTGGTACCTTAATGGTAAGAAGTTCCACAAACCACAAAACAACCAGTGTGATCACAATAAAGGTTATGCACGCAAAAAGCTTTGTGGAACCACTTCCGGAAAAAGCTTCTACAAGCCCCGGAATCCCTTCCCACATCATAAAAACAACATATGTAACACCGCAAAAAAACACTGACACGGTACGCACCAAGTCAAGTACCGTGGTGCAACGTCTCTTGCGGTCATAAATATACGCTGTGCGCTTTGCCTTTCTGTCACCGTCCGCCACACGCTTTTTCACCACTGCGCCCAGCACCTGGTCATAAGCGGTTTCCGCTGCGGATGCCAGTGCATTGATGACAAGCAGTCCAATCATAATCACCACAAAAACTATGGGATACTCTTGCATGGATGTAAAATCCCCTTTCTCTCTTTTGTTATGTATCCAGCGCAAGGCTCACACAAAGAGCCCTGTTGATACGTTCCAATACATCTCGGTCCAAATGACACACCTTCTCTTTCAGTCTCACCTTATCAATAGTTCTTACCTGCTCCAGTAAAATCACCGAATCCCGCATAATTTCATACCGGTCGGCATTGATTTCCACATGAGTCGGCAGTTTTGCCTTGTTCATTTTTGAAGTTATCGCCGCGCAGATCACGGTGGGACTGTGTCTGTTCCCTATATCGTTTTGTATAATCAGCACCGGGCGGATGCCTCCCTGCTCGGAGCCCACTACCGGACGAAGGTCCGCATAAAAAATATCACCACGTCGAATTACCATGTTCGCACACTCCACTTTTACTCTATAGCAACAGTATTCCCTGAAAAAACTTCCTTATACCTCTACTGTCTGCTATATTGTATGCGTTATACAAAATGACGTGCGCCCACTGCTTCTCCGTTTTTGTAATAGACCCGCGGAATTCGTTTTCCCACATTACAAACCATCTCGTAATGGAAGGAATGAGACAAGCTTCCGATTTCCTCTGCGGTAATCTTCTCTTGTCCTTCTATGCCCATTAAGGTAACCGTATCGCCCCGTTTCACTTCCGGAACCTCCGTTACATCAATCATCATCTGGTCCATACATACCCGGCCCACAATCGAAACTCTCCTCCCGTGTACCAGTACCTGACCCTTGTTTGACATTGCTCTCGGATACCCGTCTCCGTACCCTACAGGTATGGTGGCAATGGTCCTTGGCTGATCCGTTACATAAGTGGCATTGTAACCGATTCCGGTGCCTGCAGGTACCTCCTTTACAAACGCCACATGGGATTTTATCTCCATGGCCGGAGAAAGCGGAATCTCTCCGGACACCGTTTCTTCCGACGGATACATGCCGTACAGGCCAATCCCCAGACGCACCATATCCAACTGATACTCCGGATACATGAGAATCGCCGCACTGTTTTGTGCATGACGAAGCAGATTCTTTACTTCATACCCTTCCAAAAGAGCGATAAATTTCATAAACTTATGATACTGTACATCCGTCGCTTCCCGTTCCGATTCGTCTGCTCTGGCAAAGTGGGTATAAATACCGGTTGCTTCCACATAAGGAAGCTTTACCGCTTCCGCCACTCCCGCCACAGCGGACTCCTCTGCAGGGAAACCGATTCTCCCCATACCCGTGTCCACCTTAATATGAACCTTTGCGGTCATACCGATATTTTTCGCCACCTCACTAATCTCCACCGCCGACTCCCTGTCACAAAGAGTCAGCGTAATCTCATTCCGAATGGCTTCGGGAAGTTGGAGCGGAGCTGTATAACCCAGGGTCAAAATCGGCTTTTTAATGCCCGCTTCCCTAAGCTCCAGAGCTTCTTCGATATTGGATACCGCAAACCAGTCCGCCGTATCATACACGGTCTTTGCCACAGGTACCGCACCATGACCATATCCGTCCGCCTTGATTACTGCGGCAAGTTTTACCCCCGGCTTTAACTTCTTCTTTATTTTCTCTGCATTGCCGGCAATGGCATCCAAATCAATGTCTGCCTTCACCCGGTAATACTCTTTTACCTTCTGCAGTTCATACCCCATCATGCTTCACTTCCTCTTTTTCTTTTTCCTTAAGAAGCCCACCGATTGCCTGCAACAGATCTCTTGCAATCATAGGTGCCGCTCCCACCTTATTCCGGGCCGCATCTCCCGCTGCGCCGTGAATCCAGACGCCCACAGCCGCTGCCGTAAACGGGTCCTTGCCGGCCGCCAACAGTGCCGCAATGACGCCGCACAAAACATCTCCGCTACCACCGGTGGCCATACCGTTATTTCCGGTGGTATTTACAACACACTCTGAATTCTTTATCGTCAAAGTAGCCGCATCTTTTAACACATAGGTCAGATTACTTGCGGAAGAAATCCGCTTTGCCGTAGCTAAAAAGCAATCCGTCAATCCCTTTACCGGCACGTTAAGCAAACGGGAAAGCTCCCCCGGATGCGGCGTAAGTACCGCATTTTCCGGAAGACACCTGTCAAGGAACGCCAACCGCTCCTCCTCGGACACAAGCCCTTCCTCCTGCATCTTCTTTGCCACTAGATTCAATGCATCCGCATCCCATACGCTTGCCGGTGCATCCTTTGTATCACACAACGCTTCCCGAAACAAAGATACCAAAGTCCCGGCTTCGGCACTCTGCCCCAGCCCCGGGCCGATAACCAGCGCATCCGCAAAATGTATCGCCTCTTCCACAACGGACGGAAGGTCCTCTTCTCCCGTGTAAGTGGTCAGCATCGCCTCCGGAAGCATCGTCTGCAGAATCTCCCGGTTGCATTCCGGCGTTACAATCTTCACCAATCCGACACCCGCACGATATGCCGCACAAGCCGCAAAATAAGCCGCACCGGCCACATTCCTGCTACCGGCCACTACCGCAACCTTGCCAAAGGTTCCCTTATTGGAATACGCCGGGCGCACCGGCAATAACCGCTCGATTCCTTCTGCCGTCAACCAGGCGCCGGTCTTTTGTGTCATCAGTATCGGCTTCGGGAATCCGATATCAACCACCGTCAGCTTCCCGGTATAATCCTTTCCCGGATATAGCAGATGGCCCCATTTGGCCGCACCAAAGGTCACCGTCTCATCCGCATACAACGCAACACCGCATACCGCCCCATCCGTAGCCGATATACCTGAGGCAATATCCACTGCTATTACAATATGCGACTCCCTGTTCAACTGTTCC
>JAZNBY010000229.1:0-11359 GCA_045587325.1 Lachnospiraceae bacterium
CAAGGAGGTTCAGAAAATCATGTCTGAAATGAGTTTTGACCAATTATTGGAGGAGTCTTTAAAGACAATACACAACGGAGAGGTAGTCGAGGGCACTGTGATTCGCGTTAAAGAAGACGAAATCGTCTTGAACATAGGCTATAAGGCAGATGGTATTATTACCAGAAGCGAATATACCAACACTCCGAATGTGGACTTAACCACGCTGGTTAAGGAAGGTGACACCATGCAGGCAAAGGTTCTTAAGGTAAATGACGGAGAGGGACAGGTTCTTCTTACCTATAAGAGACTTGCTGCAGAGAAGGGCAACAAGAAGCTCGAAGAAGCATTCAACAACAAGGAAGTTCTTACTGCAACTGTTTCTGCTGTATTGGAAGGCGGCTTAAGCGTTGTAATCGACGAGGCAAGAATTTTCATTCCGGCAAGCCTTGTATCCGATACTTATGAGAAGGATCTGAGCAAGTATAAGGATCAGGAGATTGAGTTCGTGATCAGCGAGTTCAATCCGCGCAGAAGAAGAATTATCGGTGACCGCAAGCAGTTACTGGTTGCTAAGAAGCAGGAGCTTCAGAAGGAACTTTTCTCCAGAATTCAGATTGGTGATGTTGTAGAAGGTAACGTAAAGAATGTAACTGAGTTCGGTGCATTTATCGATCTTGGCGGCGTTGACGGTCTCCTTCATATTTCCGAGATGTCCTGGGGCAGAATCGAGAGCCCGAAGAAGGTATTCAAGGTAGGCGATACCGTGAAGGCATTCATTAAGGATATCCAGGGCGAGAAGGTTGCTCTTTCCATGAAGTTCCCGGATCAGAATCCGTGGGCAGATGCGGAAGAAAAGTTCGCAGTAGGCAACGTAGTTACCGGTAAGGTAGCAAGAATGACCGATTTCGGTGCATTCGTTGAGCTTGTTCCGGGTGTAGATGCATTACTTCATGTTTCTCAGATTGCAAGAGAGCACATTGAGAAGCCGGCTGATGTATTAAAGGTTGGTCAGGAGATTGAAGCAAAGATCGTTGATTTCAATCTTGACGACAAGAAGATCAGCCTCAGCGTGAAGGCATTGCTTGCTCCGGTAGAGGAAGCTGCAGAAGAAGTTGTTGAAGAAGCAACCGATGCAGAATAATAATCAGTACGGAAAATAATTGAGAACGCCTCGGCATTCTGTGGTAGGAGGTGCGTATATGTCGATTTTGCAAAGCATGGCGCACGTTTGCGGCAGAACGCCGGGGCGATTTTAATATGATTTAGTGAAACGGAGGCCGTTGTATGGAAGATAATTACGAATTATTTAAAAAAGACGTGTTTTTGCTGACTAAGATTGATTTAAATGCCTACAAGGAAAGACAGATGAAGCGTAGAATCGATGCATTGATTGCTAAGCATAAGATATCTACCTATTCCGATTATGTTAAGGTTTTAAAGGAAGACAAAGAGCGGTTTGATGAATTTGTAAATTATCTTACCATCAATGTATCGGAATTCTACCGGAACCCGGAACTTTGGAAGGTGATGGAAAAGGATATTCTTCCGGTAATCTTTGAAAAGAACAAGTCTCCGAAGATTTGGAGTGCGGCATGTTCCACAGGCGATGAACCGTATTCGCTGGTAATGCTTTTAAATCAGTTTTTACCGTTTTCCCAGATACATATTATTGCAACGGACATTGATAAGCAGGTATTGGATAAGGCTCGTATGGGGCTGTACAACGAAAAGAGTTTAAAAGGCCTTCCACCTGAGTTTATTAAGAAGTATTTTACGCAGGTAAGCACAACCAGCTACCAGATTAACCAGGATGTAAAGCGTTGTGTAGAATTTAAAGAGCACAATTTGTTAAAGGATCCGTATCCGACAGGATGCGATCTGATTGTATGTCGAAATGTATTGATTTACTTTACGGAAGAAGCAAAGGTCGATATTTATAAGAAGTTTAACGCTTCCTTGCGCCCGGAGGGTTTCCTTTTTGTAGGTTCCACGGAGCAGATTATTCAGCCGGCCGCCTTGGGGTATAAAACCTATCGTTCCTTCTTCTATCGGAAAGAGTAATTTTTTGAAATAGAGGTTGATTTTTAAAGTAAGATTTAGTATAGTGAGTTATAGAAACGAAAGGAGTATTGCATGGAGACGCAGACAATGATAAGAGTTGCCGTGGATGCCATGGGTGGAGACAATGCCCCGGCGGAGGTAATAAAAGGTACTGTTAGCGCCGTATGCGAAGACAACCGGGTTCAGGCTATATTAGTGGGAAAAGAAGATGTCATTAAAGAGCATTTAGCACAATATACGTATGATAAGGAACGTATTACCGTTGTTCATGCGGAAGAAGTGATTACCAACGAAGAAGCGCCGGTTATGGCGGTGCGTCGTAAGAAGGATTCTTCCGTGGTAAAAGCCATGACTTTGGTAAAGAATAATGAAGCAGATGCTTTTGTATCCGCAGGAAGTACAGGTGCGGTGTTAGTAGGAGCGCAGTTAATCGTAGGAAGACTTCCGGGAGTGGAACGTCCGCCGCTTGCGCCTCTTCTTCCGACCAGCAAAGGTGTTTCTTTGCTGATTGACTGTGGGGCAAATGTAGATGCCAGATCTTCTCATTTGGTACAGTTTGCAAAGATGGGTTCCGTGTACATGGAAAATGTCATGGGAATCAAGAATCCGCGAGTTGCAATTGTAAATAACGGAGCTGAAGAAGAAAAGGGAAATGCACTTGTAAAAGAGACGTTTCCGTTGCTTAAGAACTGTAACGAGATAAATTTTATCGGAAGTATCGAAGCAAGAGAAATTCCGTCCGGTTATGCGGATGTTATTGTGTGTGAGGCATTTGTAGGAAATGTTATTTTAAAACTGTATGAAGGTCTTGCAGCCACATTAATGGGAGAGATTAAAAAGGGAATGCTGAGTTCCTTCCGCAGCAAGCTGGGTGCGTGGCTTGTGAAACCGGCCTTAAAGGGTACATTACAGGAATTGGATTCCTCCAAATACGGCGGAGCTCCGATGCTTGGATTAAAGGGACTGGTGGTAAAGAGTCACGGTAATTCCAAGGCTATTGAGATTAAGAACTCCATTTTGCAGTGTATTGCATTTAAGGAACAAAACATCAATGAGAAAATCAAAGACAGTATTCTTGTCAATGAGAATAATTAAAATTGTCGAATATAATTGAAAGGAGATAGAATCATGGAATTCGAGAAATTACAGAAAATAATCAGCGAGGTATTGAACGTAGATGCAGAGGAGATTTCTATGGAGACCACCTTTGTAGACGATCTTGGTGCTGATTCGTTAGATGTATTTCAGATCCTGATGGGCATTGAAGAAGAGTTTGACATTGAGATTGCCAATGAAGCTGCAGAGGGTATTGTAACTGTTGCTGATGCTGTTGAACAGATTAAAAGTGCATTGAACTAGGTTTTGCACCAATAGGATTACAGGGTGTCGCCACGACACCCTTGTTCATTTGTTATACGTTAGTTTTTAGAAAGGAGCGGGAATATGCAGGAAGATACAAGAGTTAGCGAGTTTGAGAAAAGACTTGGCTATCGGTTTTATAATGCAGAGTATTTGCGTCATGCATTGACCCATAGCTCTTATGCTAACGAACATCGGATGAACCGGGAAAAGAACAACGAACGGTTGGAGTTTCTTGGGGATGCGGTGTTGGAGATGATATCCAGTGAATATTTGTACAAGCATCATCCGCAGATGCCGGAAGGAGAACTGACCAAGCTTCGGGCCAGTCTTGTGTGTGAGCAGTCCCTGGCACAATGTGCAAAGGAACTGGGACTGGGAGAGTTCCTTCTTTTAGGAAGGGGAGAAGAGGCGACAGGCGGCAGAGAACGGAATTCCATTTTGTCGGATGCTGTAGAAGCGGTAATCGGGGCGATTTATTTGGATGGTGGCTTTACTAATGCGAAAGAGTTTATTGAACGTACGGTGCTTTCCGATATGGACAACCGGACTCTCTTTTGTGATAGTAAGACTATCTTGCAGGAATTGATTCAAAGTGATCATAAGGGAGTGCTTACCTATCGGTTACTTTCGGAAGAAGGACCGGAACATATGAAACGGTTTACCGTAGGTGCGTATCTGGATGAGCAGATGTTAGCACAGGGTGAAGGGAAAACGAAAAAAGCGGCAGAGCAGGTAGCGGCCTATCAAAGCATTTTGAACTTGAGGGAAGCAGCGAAAGAATAAAGAACGGGAGAACGGTGTATGTATTTAAAGAGCATTGAAGTACAGGGATTCAAATCCTTTGCAAATAAAATCGTATTTGAATTTCACGACGGAATCACCGGCATAGTAGGCCCGAACGGTTCCGGTAAGAGTAATGTTGCCGATGCGGTTCGCTGGGTTCTGGGTGAGCAAAGTGCCAAGCAGTTGCGAGGCAGCAGCATGCAGGATGTTATTTTTGCGGGTACGCAGTTGAGAAAGCCACAGGGTTACGCCTATGTAGCCATTACCTTAGACAATTCCGACCACCAGTTACCGATTGATTATGATGAGGTAACGGTGGCAAGACGGGTATATCGTTCCGGCGAAAGCGAATATTTGATGAACGGAAACAATTGCCGTTTGCGTGATGTACAGGAATTGTTTTTGGACACCGGTATCGGCAAGGAAGGCTATTCCATTATCGGTCAGGGACAGATTGATAAAATCTTAAGCGGTAAACCGGATGAACGAAGAGAACTGTTTGATGAAGCGGCAGGGATCGTAAAATACAAAAAAAGAAAAGCTGCGGCAGAAAAGCAGTTAGATGAAGAAAAGTTAAATCTTTCCCGTATTACGGATATTTTATCGGAAATCGAAAAGCAGTTGGGGCCGCTTGAGAAACAGCAGACCGCTGCGAAGGAATATTTGCGTTTAAAGAGCGACTTAAAGCAGGTAGAAGTGGATGCTTTTCTCATGGAGCATGAGAAGCAGGAAGAAGCAGAACGTGATCTTCTTGAGAAAATCACTATCGTACAGAACGATTTTAATGAAACTACGACAGAATATGAAAGCAGCAAAGAGGCCTATGAGCGCCTGGAGCAGGAATCGGAAGCATTAACTGAGCTTCTTGCGGACAATGCGGCGAGAAAAAGTGAATTACAGCTTGATATTCAGAAAAATGAAAGTGAAATTAAGCTGTTAATGGAACAGATATCTACCATTCGTGTAGGAGAAAGCCATGTAAAAGAGCGTAAGAGTGTGGTAGAGCGTGAGCGTGAAGAGAAATACGCGGAACTGACCCGTTACAAAAATGACAAGCTGGATGTAGACCAGAAGCTTTATAAGTTAGAAGATGCGAAGGAAGAAGCAGACAGAGAACTGGAAGAAATCAGAGAGCGTATTAACGGCTACACCAACGAAATTGAAAACAGAAATGCGGATGTATTCCGTCTTCTCAGTGAAAACGGTACCATTAAGACCAATGTACAGAGGTATCGTACCATAAAGGAACAGAATCAGATTAAAAAGGCGTCCTTGACCCAGAAGGTATTGAAGAATCAGACCGACAAGTCGGTGGCGGAAACAGCACTGGAGGAAGGAAGAAAGCGTCTTTCCGATATTTCGGACCGGATTTCCGAACGGCTCGGTGCAAACCGCAGGGATGATGCGGAACTGACCAAAATCAGAGAAGAATTAAACCGAATCAGAGAAAATTATGAGCAAACCCAGCGTGATTGCATCAGAGAGCAGTCCCGTGCAGAGTCTTTGCGGAATATTGCGGAGCGATATGACGGATACGGCGGCGGAATTCGTCGTATTATGGAGCAAAAGGACAGAGATGCCGGCATTATCGGTGTAGTGGCCGATATTTTTGAGGTGGAGAAGCAGTACGAAACTGCCATTGAGACCGCTCTTGGTGGAAATATCCAGAACATTGTAACGGATACGGAAGCAACCGCAAAGCGTCTGGTGCAGTTTTTAAAACAGAATAAGGCTGGTCGTGCTACCTTCCTTCCGCTTGATGCGGTAAAGGAACGTGGCAGCAATACGGAAGACGTAAGAAAGGAACAGGGTGTCATCGGTTATGCGGCAGACCTGGTTTCTACGGAAGAACGTTTCCGCGGTATTATTTCGTATTTATTAGGACGGATTGTGGTAGCGGATACCATTGATCATGCCTTGCAGTTGGCGAAAAAATATCGTTACACTTTGCGAATTGTTACATTGGAAGGTGAGCAGCTGAATCCGGGTGGTTCCATTTCCGGTGGTGCTTACAAGAATGCAGGCAATTTGCTTGGAAGAAGACGAGAAGTAGAAGAAGCCCAGAAGAAGGTAGAGCTTCTCGGCGAGCGTCTTTCCTCCATGGAGGAGCGCAGAAACGTGCTTCGTACGACAAGAGAAGAAATCAGCAAACGTTTGGAAGAGTCCAAGGCTCTTTTGCAGGAAGAATTTTTGTTACAGAACACTGCAAAACTGGAACTGGACCGTATTGAGGACGAAGCAAAAGAACACATTTCTTCCTATGATGAGATTCATAAGGAATTGCAGGAAATCGAAGCTCAGGAAAAGGAACTGGAAGAGAATATTGCAGCTATGGAACAGGCGCTGGCCCGGAACGAAGAGGACAGCAAGCACAATGAGCACTGTATCGAAGAATGCGGTCATCATCTGGAAGAGGAACGTCGTCTGGAACAGTATGCCATGGAAAAAGGCGAAAGCCTTCGTATGGAACTTGGAACCATACAGCAGACTAGTCGTCATTTAGCTGAAAACATTGCCCGTATCGAGGGTGAAATCGCAAAGTTGACCGGAGAAGAGACCCAGCTTACGGACGAGGGTGCAGGTGCCGTAGATGCGGTTTCTGAAAAGGAAGCGGCCATTGCAGGAACAAAGCAGGAAATCGAAACCTTATACAAGCTCTGCGGAGCATTGGAAAAGGAAGCGGAAGATATCGCGAAGCGTCGTGAAGAGGCCGGAAACAAGCATAAGAGTTTCCTGTCAAGATGGGAAGCTTTGGCAGAACGCAAGGGTGAACTGGATAAGGAATTGTTCCGCTTAAATGATAAGCAGGAAAAGTTAAAAGAGCAGATCGAAGCACAGTGTGCATACATGTGGGATGAGTATGAAATGACCTTATCCGATGCGGCTGCGTTAAAGTCGGAAGAGACCATGTCCCTTCCGCAGACAAAGAAGCGTGTACAGGAACTGAAGAGTCAGATAAAAGGGCTCGGTTCCGTTAACGTAAATGCCATTGAGGAATACAAAGAGTGTATGGAACGTTTTACCTTCCTTGATGCACAACGCAATGACCTTGTGGCAGCCGGTGAGACCTTAAGTGCCATGATTGCGGAGTTAGACGGTAAAATGCGTGTACAGTTCGAAGAAAAATTCGAACAGATTAAGGAGCAGTTTGACGTTGTGTTCCGTGAATTGTTCGGTGGCGGTAAGGGTACCCTGGAATTACAGGAAGAAGAGGATATTCTTACGGCGGGCGTCCGTATCAATGCACAGCCTCCGGGAAAGAAACTGCAGAATATGATGCAGTTGTCCGGTGGAGAAAAGGCACTTACCGCAATTGCGTTGTTATTTGCCATCCAGAACTTAAAGCCTTCTCCGTTCTGTCTGTTGGACGAAATCGAAGCGGCACTGGACGATTCCAACGTAAAGCGTTATGCCGGCTATTTACATAAACTGACGAAGCACACCCAGTTTATTGTAATTACCCACAGACGGGGCACCATGGCTGCAGCAGATACTTTATACGGTATTACTATGCAGGAAAAGGGTGTATCTACATTGGTATCCGTAAATCTGATTGAAGATAAGCTGGATGCCTAATAGGGAAATGAATGTAAGAACGGACAGGAGAGATTATATGGGCGAGAAGAAGGGCTTTTTTGGCCGTCTTGCAGCTGGGCTTTCCAAAACACGAAAGCAGATTGCAAGCGGATTTGATGCATTGTTTTCCGGATTTTCAGGAATTGATGACGACTTTTATGAGGAACTGGAAGAAATTCTTATTATGGCGGATTTGGGTATGGCTACCACAGAGGCTGTCATTGAGGATTTGAAGGCACAGGTAAAAGAGCGTCGCATAAAGGATCCGGCAGAATGCCGAGAACTGTTAAAAGAAAGTATTTGTAAGCAGATGGATGTACCGGAGAACGCATACGAGTTTGAAAACCGGAAATCCGTTGTACTTGTCATCGGTGTAAACGGAGTGGGAAAGACCACATCCATCGGCAAGCTTGCGGGCATGTTAAAGAATGACGGGAAAAAGGTGCTTTTGGCGGCGGCGGATACTTTCCGTGCGGCGGCGGCAGAGCAGCTGACGGAGTGGAGTCACAGAGCCGGTGTTGATATTATTGCGCAAAAAGAAGGAGCGGACCCGGCTGCGGTTGTGTTTGATGCACTTACGGCAGCCAAAGCAAGAGGGACGGACGTGCTTTTGTGTGACACGGCAGGTAGACTTCACAACAAGAAGAACCTGATGGAAGAATTAAAAAAGATTGACCGTGTCATTGACCGGGAATATCCGGATGCCTACCGGGAGACGTTGGTTGTGCTTGACGGTACCACCGGGCAGAATGCTTTGGCCCAGGCAAAGGAATTTAACGAAGCGGCAAAGATTGACGGTATTATTCTGACGAAGCTTGACGGTACCGCAAAGGGCGGTATTGCTGTGGCAATCCAGGCACAAATGAATATACCGGTAAAGTATATATGTGTCGGAGAGCAGATTGAGGATTTGCAGAAGTTTGATGCAAAAGCATTTACGGATGCGCTTTTTGACGGGGAGTAAGAAACGGAGGATAGTTAGTTATGATGACAATGGAGCATTTTGAAGAAGCATGTGAAGCAGTGAAGCGTGTCACTGCGCCGACCAAGCTTGTTTACAGTAATTTCTTTTCGGATTTGACCGGAAATAAGGTATATTTAAAGCCGGAAAATATGCAGGTGACTGGTGCATACAAGATTCGTGGTGCTTATTATAAGATCAGTACTTTGTCCGATGAGGAGCGTGCAAAGGGACTCATTACCGCTTCCGCAGGAAACCATGCCCAGGGCGTGGCTTATGCCGCAAAGGAATATGGTTGCAAGGCGATTATCGTAATGCCGACCACCACACCGCTCATTAAGGTAAATCGTACCAAGAGCTATGGCGCGGAAGTGGTTTTACACGGCAATGTATATGACGAAGCTTGCGAGTATGCTTTAAAGCTGGCAAAGGAGCAGGGCTATACGTTCATTCATCCGTTTGATGACGAGACGGTAGCTACGGGACAGGGAACCATTGCTATGGAACTGTTTAAGGAACTTCCGACTGTGGATATTATTTTGGCTCCGGTAGGCGGTGGCGGACTTTTGGCGGGTGTGTCCACGCTTGCAAAGATGTTGAATCCGAATATCAAGGTCATCGGCGTTGAGCCGGAAGGCGCAAGCTGTATGAAGGCATCCTTAAAGGCCGGAGAAGTGGTTACTTTACCGGGTGTGGATACCATTGCAGACGGTACCGCAGTAAAGACTCCGGGTACGAAGATTTTCCCGTACATCCAGCAGAATGTGGATAAGATTATGACGGTTTCCGATAAGGAACTGATTGTATGCTTCTTGGATATGATAGAGAATCATAAGATGGTTGTGGAGAATTCCGGTCTTCTTACCGTAGCTGCATTAAAGCGTCTGAAGTGCCAGAACAAGAAGGTAGTTGCTATCATGAGCGGCGGTAACATGGATGTGATTACTATGGCTTCTGTGGTACAGCAGGGCCTGATTTTCAGAGAACGTATCTTTACCTTCTCCGTACAGCTTCCGGATAAGCCGGGCGAACTTGTGCATGTGGCATCTATTCTTGCGGAGAACCAGGGTAACGTTATTCGTCTGGATCACAACCAGTTTGTCAGCATCAACCGTAACAGTGCGGTGGAGCTTACTATTACGCTGGAAGCATTCGGTCCGGAGCATAAACAGAAGATATTGGATGCATTAAGAGCGGCAGGATATGAGCCGAATGTAGTTGCTTCGAAGGCGATGTATCAGTAAACGGAGGGTTTATGAATCTTTTTGTTGTGACGGGAATGAGTGGAGCAGGAAAGTCCAAAGCGGTTAATTTTCTGGAGGATCTGGGGTATTATTGTCTGGATAATCTTCCTGTAAAATTACTTTCCTCCGTAGTAGGCTGGATGGAAGGCAACAAAGACTTTTCCCAGAAGGTAGCGGTAACACTGGATATCCGTAGCCGGGATATTTCCGACAGTTTCTTCTCCGCGCTGGAAGCGGTAAAAAGACGGGGAGTACCGGTGCGGGTGCTGTTTTTGGACTGCGAAGATTCCGTACTCATCAAACGTTACAAGGAAAGTCGGCGTCTGCATCCTCTGATGAATCTGGAGAATCAGACGGATATTTCGTCCGCATTAAAAGAAGAACGGAGAGTGCTGGCTTCCGTACGGGAGACGGCAGATTACATAATTGATACGTCGAATCTGGCTACTTCGGTACTGCGGGAAAAGATGGTGGAGATATTGGAATCGGACCCGGAAAAAACAGGGATGGTTCTGCATTTGATGTCCTTTGGCTATAAATACGGAATTCCGGCGGATGCGGATCTGGTGTTTGACGTACGGTGTCTCCCAAATCCGTTCTATAAGGAAGGGTTGCGTGTACTTACGGGACTGGACAAAGAAGTACGGGAGTTCGTGTTTTCCACGGAGGAAGCAAACGGTCTGTATGACAGAATTGCAGAGGTGTTAAAGTTTAGCGTTCCTCTCTATGAAAAGGAAGGGAAGGCCCAACTGGTGGTGGCCTTCGGTTGTACCGGAGGACAGCATAGGTCAACGGCATTTGCATACCGTATGGCACGTGAATTTGAGGCATTTCATGAAAATGTAAAAATGACATGCAGGGATATGGAAATCAACCGGGATGAAGTGAAGAACCGGTAATATATCGCAACAGGAGAGTGACGCATCGGAAGTTTTGCGTGACTCTCCTTTGTTCTTTACAGCCGGTTTCTTTTATGATACAATAAAGATGTCCTTGATGTTCTGTTCGGAACATTTTTTCCAAAAAATATTTAGAAAATCGGTTGACAAATGGCAAAGATAGTTGTAATATAATCTTAGAAAGAACATTTGTTCACGAACATATGAACGAAAGATTTAAAGGAGGATCTCGTTTATGGCAGATACAGAGAAGATTAAAGCATTAGAATCTGCGCTTATGCAGATAGAGAAACAGTACGGTAAAGGTTCGGTTATGAAGCTTGGAGATAACGGAGCCAATATGAATGTAGAAGTAGTTCCCAGTGGTTCCCTGAGCCTGGATGCGGCATTGGGCCTTGGTGGATTCCCGAAGGGACGTATTATTGAGATATACGGACCGGAGTCCAGCGGTAAGACTACAGTTGCGTTGCATGCGGTAGCTGAGGTGCAGA
>JAZNBY010000230.1:0-37513 GCA_045587325.1 Lachnospiraceae bacterium
GGTGTCTTCCCACCGATTTCCGCAATCGGCTCATCTGCCATACCATCACCTAATACTACAATATATTTCATATAAGTGTCCTTCTTTCCAATTAAATTTCCGCACGGATCCGTCCGATTACCGTTACCTTCTTTGCACAAGCTTCAAATGCAGCCTCGGTCATCTTCTCCGTCAGGAACGCGAACTCACCGGTGACACCCTCTGCCTTGACTTCCTTTACAGCACCGAAGGTAGCAACTGCTGCGTCCTTTTCTGCTTCCGGTACACGTACGAAAAATACGTTTTCTGCTTCGGCGGTAGTGGACAGAGCCAGCTTCTTACTGCTCCATAAGGTCATGATGTTGGTACCTACGTGCTTTGCCGCATCTACGATATCAGCAACTACAGCACTGGCGGTCGGAAGCTTTCCTGCACCGCTGCCGTAGAACATAACGTCACCCAACATATTTCCCTTAACCAAAATACCGTTAAATACGTTATTTACACTGTAAAGCGGATGCTTCTTTCCAATGATACGCGGAGCCACCATAGCAAAGAACTTATCGTTTTCACGACGGCCTACACCAAGGAGCTTAATGGATGCATCTAACGCATCCGCATACTTCATGTCTTCCGTGGTAATCTTTGTGATACCCTCGGTATAGATATCTTCGAAATCTACCTGCTTACCGTAAGCAAGAGAGGTCAAAATCGCAAGCTTTCTGCAGGCATCATAACCTTCCACATCCGCTTCCGGATTGCGCTCTGCATAGCCCAGTCTCTGTGCTTCCTTTAAAACCGTATCGAAATCATAACCATAGTCATGCATCTGGCTTAAAATATAGTTGGTGGTACCGTTTAAAATACCGGTAATTTCCATAATCTCGTCTGCAGTCAGAGACTGATTTAACGGACGGATAATCGGAATACCGCCGCCCACACTTGCCTCAAACAGGAAGTTTAACTTCTTCTGCTTTGCGATTTCGAGCAGCTCTGCACCATGCTTTGCCACCAGTTCCTTATTTGAGGTACAAACGCTCTTACCGTTTTCAAGGCATGCCTTTACAAAATCATATGCCGGCTTTACACCGCCCATTACTTCCGCTACAATCTCTACTTCCGGATCATTTAAAATATCCTGAAAGTCATGGGTCAATATATCCTGTACCGGGTCTCCCGGAAAATCTCTCAAATCCAATACGTGCTTTACTTCAATTTCTTTTCCCGCACGCTTTGCAATGCTGTCCTTGTTCTGGTTCAATACTTCAACCACGCCCGAGCCTACGGTACCGTATCCTAATACTGCAATTTTCATTTCTTTGCCTCCGCTGTTTATTCTCTTCCCAATATCTTTATATAGTGTACTCCCGAAACGGCCTCCATCCGGTCTACCAGAACTGCCGTATCTTCTGTCTCCGGACGCATCTCAATGGAAATGGTAAGAGATGCAATCCCTCCGATCGGAATCGCCTGGTGGATTGTTAAAATGTTTGCCTGACTTTTTGCTATCTCACCCAACACTACAGACAACAGGCCCGGTTCATCATCCATCTGTAACATAAACGTAATGGTTCTGCCCCGGTTGTTCTCATGAAACGGAAAAATGTCATCCTTGTACTTATAAAAGGAACTACGGCTGATTCCAACCGCTTCTACCGCCTCCTGTACCGTCAATACCCGCTCCGAGTCTAACAGTCGCTTTGCTTCTACTACCTGCAATAACACCTCAGGTACCGCTTTATTTTTCACAATGTAAAATTTTTCTTCAGCCAAACGGTATCCCCCCTTCATGTTCGCGCCATAAAAACAAGTGTCCGTATCAAGAAGATATAATAACACACTTATCTGGAGATTGCAACCACTTTTTGTTATTATTTATTGCATCTGTTTCTTCAATTCCGAAACTGCCTGCTGCAACTGATTGTCCGACTCCATCGGAATCACTGCCAGCTGCTTCAATTCCTCCGCCAATTCCACTACCACATCCGGTGTAACGCCCGTACCGTGAATACATCTTCCATTCGGTGTATAATAGGTAGAAACCGTCAGTTTCACCGCACTTCCATCTCCTAACGGGATTACATTCTGCACAATACCCTTTCCGAAGGTCTGGGTTCCCACAATCGTTGCCAGACCGTAATCCTGTAACGCTCCGGAAAAAATCTCTGACGCACTGGCACTGTATCCGTTAACAAGTACTGCCATAGGGAAATCTCCGATGTTTCCTTCTTTTCCGAACAACTCCTCTTTGAAATCATACTTATCCACTGTATATACAATCAGATCTTTGTCTAAAAACAAATCAAGCATATCACAAACGGTAGTCAAAAGTCCGCCACCATTGTCTCTGATATCCACTACCAGACCTTTCATTCCCTGCGCTTTCAGGTTGTTGATGGCCGTGGTAAACTGCTGTGTCGTAATCTCATCAAACTGCATCACATAAATATAGCCGATGGAATCATCTAACATCTGATAGGTTACGGTTTCCACTTCTACCAGATCTCTTGTAATCACAAGATCCACATATTCCCCTAACGAAGAACGCCATACTTCCACTTCTACAACAGTTCCCTGTTCTCCCTTCATGTGCTTTACCGCCACATCCAGGTCCCATGTACTTACATCTTCCCCATCGATTTTGGTAAGAATGTCTCCCGGAAGCATTCCTGCTTTATGGGCGGGTCCGTCTACAAAAGGACGTACAATGGTAATTGCATTGGTAGTAGCATTCTGGCTTACCAAAGCGCCGATTCCGCAGTAAACACCTTCCATCTCTTCCATCAATGCGGCATATTCTTCCTTCGTATAATAACAGGAATACGGATCCCCCAAAGAGTCCATCAGACCACGATACATTCCTTCGTACAAATCTGCCTCTTCGGTATCCTGCCAAAAATACAAATCTATAATCGTTCTGATGTCATCTGCTTTGTCTAAGAACTCCTCATTGTCTTCAAAAGAATTTCCGGAAGCTCCCGAAAGCACATCCCACAACTTATCAATGGCATCCAAATCGACAGAATCCATCTGATTCTGCGATTCATTTCCTTTTTCGGCCTCGGATTGTGTTTTACATCCGGCAAACATGGTGCTTACAAGCATACATAACAAAAAAACAAGTCCTACGCTCTTTTTTATTCCACTATGGTTTTTCTTTCTCATACTTTCTTCCTTCCAACGTTATGGTTTTACATATTTACACGGATCTACCGCCGTTCCGTTAATACGAATCGTAAAGTGTAAATGCGGAGCGGTAGACCAGCCTGTAGATCCACATTTCATGATTACCTGCCCCTGCTTCACATAATCCCCTTCCTTTACCAACAGTTTGGAAGCATGCAGGTAGTAAGTAACCACTCCGTTTCCATGATCAATCACCACATGATTTCCGTTCATGGTAGTCCACGTCGCTTTTATTACCCGTCCTGCCAGGGACGCCACAATATCAGCACCCTGTCTGCCACCGATGTCAATTCCGCTATGATACTCCTTCTCTCCGGTAATCGGACTAATCCGGTTGCCAAAATAGGAGTAAATATTCGGGTCCTCCGGGAATGGCCAAATCATATTGTCAATGGAAGTCTCATCGGTAAGTCCCAGCTTCTTAAGCTCTTCCTCCCGTCTCTTCCTCTCCTCTTCTTCTCTGCGCAAACGCTCCTCTTCTTCTTTTCTTTTCCGTTCTTCCTCTTCGATTCGCAAACGTTCCTTCTCTTCCAAATCCGCAATCTCAATCTCTTTGCTCTCAATTTCTTCATAAAACTCAAAATACTGTTCTTCCGAGATTCCCAAGGATACCATCAACTCATCCATATAAGCCGCCTTGTTCGCCACAAGCACCGACAGATTATCAATATGAAGCTGCTGCAGGTCCTTTTGCGCATTCAGCTCTACCCATGCCAATTCATAAGATTCTTTCTTCTTCTCCACTTCCACACAGGACTGCTCATATCGCTTCAATAATCTATCATCATATTTTGCAATCTGGGAACGATATTCCACCTGATTCAGCAAATCTTCCAAACTTTCCGCACCTGCAAGGAGCTCCCAAAAGCTGGTTTCCCCGTTCTCATACATATATTTTATCCGGGCTTTCATGGTTGCATACTGATTCTCTTTTACAAAAATCGCATCATCCAGCTCTACCCCTGCAGCACGCAGATTTTCTTCACAAACGGCAATCTTTTCTTCCAACTCTTCCATTGCCAGATAAGCAGCAGAAAGTTCCTCATCCACCTTCTTAATATAATCTTCCGTACTCTTTTTATCCTCTTCCAACGCCGCAATCTTTTCTTCGGTCTCTTTCTTTAATTTCTCCAAGGCTTCTTTTTCTTCTTTTGCCTTATCGATTGCGGACTGATACGACTCTGCCGCCCAGGCTTTTCCTCCGTATCCGGCCGGTATGGTCGTTGCCAAAAACGCTACGATTCCCATACAACATACTCCTTTTTTCAGAATACGCCTCATACAGTTTCTCCTTTCGCCGTTCTACTTTATACTCCTCCCTGCCTATCACAGGCTTATCTTCTTTAACTGTTTTCTGGACGTAGTGGTACTACCTAACCAACCGATAAATACACCGATAATCAAAATCAGCGGGGTCAACTTTGCAAATATCTCCCGTTCTCCCAAAAATGTCATCTTATGGAACACGCTTTCAAATTCTCCCGCCAAATAGCCGATTACTCTTCCGTAAATCAGACGCAATATGCCAATCGGAACCAAAGCCCCCAGAATTCCGAGAATTACTCCTTCCACTACAAACGGGAAGCGAATGAAAAAGTCCGTTGCACCGATAATGTGCATGATGGAAATCTCTTCTTTCCGCACAGAAATGCCGATGGAAACCGTCATACGAATCAGGAAAATTGCTACTGCAATCAGAACAATAATAATTGCCACCGACACCAGGGTAATAATTCTGCTGATGCCTTCCATACTTTCCGCCACGCCATCCAATGCATTAACACGACGTACCCCATCCAGACTCTGGATATAGCGCACCAGTACGTCCTGCATGGATACGTCGTTCAGATACACCTTGTAGGATGCGGAATCCTCCAACGGATTGTCGTCTCCGAAGGTGGCTGCCAGTTCCTCGCTCAAATGGTCCTTCTTATAATTTTCCCAAGCATCTTCGGCAGAAATGAACTCCATATCCGCCACTTCTGCTCTGGCCTTTATTTTTTCGCCAATTAATTCTATCTTATCCTGCGGGCAGTCCTCCACAAACAATACCGTCACACCTACCGTCTTCTCTGTAGTCTTTACGGTATGATTTACATTTAAGGTCACAAAAAAGAACAAGCCCAAAATAAACAAACTCGCCGCAATGGTTCCGATTGACGCCAGAGAAAACGTCCCGTTTTTAAAAATACTTCGTATCCCCTGTTTCAGACAATAAAAAAATGTTCTAATACTTTGCATACACATATCCGCCCTTTTGTTCGTCGCTGATGATTCTTCCGTTTCTAAGTGTAATTACCCTCTTCTGCATCATATCAACCACTTCATGATTGTGGGTTACCACCACCACCGTAGTCCCGCGTCGGTTGATTTCCTCCAGCAAATGCATAATCTCCCAAGAGTTTTTCGGGTCCAGATTTCCTGTCGGCTCATCCGCCAACAGAATCACCGGATTGTTAATCAATGCTCTTGCCAGTGCAACTCTTTGCTGTTCACCACCGGAAAGTTCCGACGGAAACGCCTTATATTTTTCGTTTAAGCCTACCAAAGACAACATCCTCGGTACTCTCTGCTTAATCTGTGACGGCGGCACCTCAATCACCCGCTGTGCAAAAGCCACATTTTCATAAGCATTTCGGTCCTTTAACAAACGGAAATCCTGAAATACTACACCGATACTGCGGCGGTATTTGCTGATTTGGTGACGACGCAATCTGGAGAGTTCTCTTCCTGCCACGAAAACCTTTCCCTTCGTCGGTAAAATCTCACGTAGCATCAAACGAATCAATGTGGACTTTCCGGAGCCGCTGCTTCCTACAATAAACACGAACTCTCCTTTGTTGATACTAAAAGATATATCTTCTATGGCATGAATTCCCTTTTGATAATCCTTGGAAACCTGATCAAAATGAATGACCGGTGCCTGTATATTTTGTAAATCCCTATGCAAGTCATAGGCTGCCATTTTGTTGCCCCCTCTCTATAATCGGAAAGCCGCATAAAAAAGATGCGGCCTTCAGTCCTAGTATTCCATATTTTCGATATACTTCATGTACTTTACTACCATCAATGCCATTTTAAATGTAATTGCATCCTCAAAGGTACGCAAATCCAAATTTGTCATTTTCTGCAGCTTATCCAACCGGTATACCAACGTATTACGATGGATATACAACTGACGGGATGTCTCCGATACATTCAGATTGTTCTCAAAGAACTTATTAATGGTCACAATGGTCTCTTCGTCAAAATCTTCCAGAGACTTTCCGTCAAAAATCTCTCGAATAAACACCTTGCACATCGGAAGCGGAAGCTGGTATACCAGCCTGCCGATACCCAGATTGGAATAAGCCACCACATTCCGATCGCTGTAGAAGATTTTTCCTACTTCTAACGCCATCTTCGCTTCTTTATAAGAACGGGATACGTCCTTAATCTCATTCACAATGGTACCGATTGCAATATTGACTCTGGTCATTGCTTCCGTGTTCAGCGTATCAAGCAACACCTTTGCAGTCTTCATCATGTGCTCGTAGTCTTCGTTCTGCTTCAGTTCCTTCACAAGGATAATATTTCTCTCATCTACTGCCGTGATGAAATCCCTGCTCTTTCCGGCAAACAGACTGCGTACCGTCTCTAATGCATTGGTGTCCTTCTCCTGCTGGGTCTCAATAAGGAATACGATTCGTCTGACTTCAGCTTCAATATGCAGCTTCTTTGCCAGATTATAAATATCCACCAGCAAAAGGTTGTCCAATAACAGGTTCTTAATAAAGTTATCCTTATCGTAACGCTCTTTGTATGCCACAATCAAATTCTGAATCTGGAACACCGTCATCTTACCGATCATATATACATCATCCGAGTCTCCTTTTGCCAATACCACAAACTCAAGATGATTATCATCATATACTTTAAAAAACTGATACCCTGCCAAAGCCTGACTGTCTGCCGGGGAATCCACGAATGCAACCGCAGCTTCCGTGCTCTCCTGTCCCGGTTCCGACGTAGCCGCCAAAACCTCACCGTCCGTTCCCAACACGCACAGTTCCACGCGGGTAATTGCTTTCAATCCATCTATTGTGTTTTGTAACACCTGATTTGAAATCATATTGCCTCCTTTAAAAACAAAACTACTTCTCCACTATTGTCAGTTTAACATTCGCATAAAAAAAAGTCAACAAAAAATGAAAAGGACCATTGTTCCCAATGGTCCTTAAAATCATATCTCAGGTATTAGTGAGAGATAATCTGCTCAGTCTCCTTATCGAAGATATGTATCTTCGTTAAGTCAAATGCGATGGTGATGGTATCACCCGGTCTTGCAGTGGTACGCGGGTTAACACGTGCGGTTACCGGAATGGTCTCATCGATATCGAAGTATAAGAATACTTCTGCACCAAGAAGCTCGTATACACGTACGGTAGCTTCTAAGCTGCTGTCCTTGGACATGTTGATGAAGCTTTCCTCATCCTTAATATCCTCCGGTCTGATACCGAGAACAACCTTCTTCGGGAACTCCTCGTTGGTGTAGCCACCATCGATAAGCTTCTGAGCTCTCTTCTCGTTGAGCTTAATGGAGTGGTTACCGAACTTAAGAACAACAGCACCATCTTCTTCTACTGCCTGGCAGTCGATGAAGTTCATCTGCGGGGATCCCATGAAACCTGCAACGAAGAGGTTCTGCGGTCTGTCGTAAAGGTTCTGCGGAGTATCTACCTGCTGAATAACGCCATCCTTCATAACTACGATTCTGGTACCAAGGGTCATAGCCTCTGTCTGGTCATGGGTAACGTAGATAACGGTGGTCTGTAACTTCTGATGAAGCTTGGAAATCTCAATACGCATCTGTACACGGAGCTTAGCATCCAAGTTGGAAAGCGGCTCATCCATGAGGAATACCTTCGGGTTACGAACGATTGCACGACCCATTGCTACTCGCTGTCTCTGACCACCGGAAAGAGCCTTCGGCTTACGATCCAGTAAGTGCTCGATGTCAAGGATTCTTGCAGCTTCGCTAACAAGTCTCTTAATCTCTTCCTTCGGAACCTTTCTTAACTTCAAACCAAATGCCATATTATCAAATACAGACATATGCGGATACAATGCATAGTTCTGGAATACCATCGCGATATCTCTATCCTTCGGCTCTACATCGTTCATAAGCTTGTTGCCGATGTAAAGTTCTCCTCCGGTAATTTCTTCAAGACCTGCGATCATACGAAGTGTGGTGGACTTACCACAACCGGACGGGCCTACGAAGATGATAAATTCCTTATCCTCAATCTCAAGATTGAAATCCTTAACAGCTACAAAGCCGTTCGGATAAGTCTTGTTGATATTCTTCAACGATAAACTTGCCATTTCTTTTTCCTCCTAAAATATGATGTAGTTCACTGTGCCCTTCTAAAACGACATATACATATGATACACTATTCAGCGACAAATTACCATAGCCCAATTAACCAAAATCTGCCCCTCGTTTTTGTTGATTTTGTATAGTGTAATTGTGTACATTTTTTAACGCGATTAGCAAACAAAACTGTATCTTTACAAAACATCCTTCATTTGACATTCTGTTTTACAATTCCATTCGGATACTGTCAGTTTTCTTATCGGTTTTTAGGAAATCCATCCTTGTCCCCACCCTATTATCGCGAGTCCTTATACAACACCTCTACTCGTTCGAATTCTCCTGTCTCCAGATACCCCACCGTCTCTGCAATTTTCTCTTCGTCCGGTACATACTCCTGTGCTCCGGCCCGCCCCGGCAATCTCAGATAATAAATGCAATCCACATCGGAATAGCTTTCCCAATATGCCAGTTCTTCCTCTTTGGTATCATTGGTTATGGCATTTGCCGTAACCGATACAATTTTTTCTTCGACAGAACCTTCCCAGTGAAAGAACAACCGGCCTTTTTCATTTTTCGTTAATGAATCATAGAGTTCTTTCCCAATAATATAACTTTCCGTCGGCCTCACTCCCAACAACGCTGTTCCAATCTCTTCTGCCGCCATACACATAGTCTCTTCCGAAAAAATCCGGCACATATCCGATATCATAAACCACTTCGGCAATTCCGGATTGTGCACTTTCAAAACCTCATATCCTCCTGCCGCAAGTTCCACCTTCGTATCCGTAGGTATTTCCATAAACACCAGCACATCTGCCCTAAAGTTCCCGTAACGGATCCAAAAATCCGTCACTTCACCTTCCTCATCCCTAACCGCTAACACCGACCATTGTACCGCTTTCGGCTGCGGAAGTTGTACTGTCGGGGAAATCACCCCTCCCGCTTCTTCCTTTTTCGGTTCTTCTACGGCAAAAAGCCCGGAAAGTGCCATATACCCTCCAAGCCAGATCAAACTCACCAAAGAGACATATAAAAAAAGGCGTAAAACAAAACTTCCTTTCTTCATCTCATCTCCTCCTTTCCCTTCCAGTATAACAGACATTTCCACCGGGTGCAATGTCCCATCTTACGGATTGCCATACGCTTTTCCACCGTTCTTCCTTATTGCAATTTCCGGGTATCCCATGGTATTATGGTTACTATAAGCAGAAATTAGAAATCTATGCAACAGTATCGTATTCATGCGGTACGGAACACGGAGGATATCATGTCACAAAAAACAGTCCTGATTACCGGTGTATCCCGCGGCATCGGTCGTGCATTGGCGTTACGCTTTGCCCGGGCCGGATATGCAGTTTCCGGGTGTTGTCATACACGTAGCGATCTTTTAGATTCTTTATCCGAAGAACTTACGGCGCTTCACACACCGCACCTTCTTTTACAGGGTGAATTACAAAATTCCGCTTTCCCGACACTTCTCGTCAAACGCACAATTGAGCAATTCGGCCATCTCGATGTACTGATTAACAATGCCGGTGTATCTTTGATTCGCATGGTTACCGACACAGATGATTCCTTATGGGAACATACCTTGGCCTCAAACCTGTCCTCTGCCTTTTATTGCAGTCGTGCAGCCATTCCGTATTTATTAAAGAACCGGGACAAACAATCTCCGGTTTCCACCACCCCCTGTGGCGTGATTTTAAATATCTCCTCGGTCTGGGGCTGTTCCGGTGCATCTTGCGAGGTGGCCTATTCCGCTTCAAAAGCCGGCTTAAACGGGCTTACCACCGCCTTGGCAAAGGAACTGGCTCCCAGCAACATTGCCGTAAATGCTCTGGCCTGCGGAGTGATTGACACCGACATGAACCGGTGTTTTTCCGACGACGAACGGGCTGCTCTTGCAGAAAGCATTCCGGCAAACCGGTTTGCCGCCCCGGAAGAAGTGGCAGATGCTGCTCTTTTGCTTACGCAGATGCCTGCATACCTTACCGGACAAATCATCGGCTTTGACGGTGGATTCTTATAAAGAAGCAAAGGCTGTCGCATTCAAAAATGCAACAGCCTCTCTTTTATTTCCGTAACGCTTTTCTTTGTCTTTTATCCTCATACATCCGCTCATCGCTCATTTCCAATGCCTTTGCCAATGCCACCTTGGATGTATCCTTTACTTCGTACACTCCACAACTTATTTCAGCATCATACAGTTGTCCGCTCTGCTCATTTATCCGCCGCAGGGCCTCTCTGACCTGCATTACCAGTTCTGCGCCCTCGTTTGGCCGTTCAATGCGGCATACAAGCACAAACTCGTCGCCGCCGGTCCGGGCATATGCCACATGTTCCCTTGCTCCTACTACTGCCGTCAATGCTCTTGCGATTCGACGCAGGGCATCGTCTCCTGCGGAATGTCCATGCTCGTCGTTTACCTTTTTCAGGTTATCCATATCAATACTGATGACCGCCACGCGCTTTCTTGCAAAAGCCGCATCCCCATATACCTTTCGGGCCTGCTCCTCAAAGCCCCGTCGGTTCGGAATACCTGTCAGCGTATCTTCCTTATAAAGTCTACGGATATCCTGCATGGCATTCAGACGCTCGTGCAGGTAATAATTCTCCAATGCAACCGCAAAATTCATTGCCCACGGCTGCATGTAATCATTATAGCGGCCATGGTCTTCATAGGTAGATACCACATAACCCAGGTTGTGATTCTTATAATGAAGCGGTACAAAATAGAAGCTTCCTGTCTCAATCTCGCTACGTTCCTCTTCCGGAATCAGTTCCTTACGATCAAACTTCAGATCCATCAGATGAAGTGCATCATTTACCCCTTTGACAGCCCTCAGCACCATGGTACCGGTATATTGTGTACGGGTATCACCCAGGTTACGCTCTTCCTCCGTCAGTTCTTCCGACTCATCACACAAACACACCCACATCTTCTTTGCCTTATTCCGTAGGCTATACTTATGTACCGTATTCAATAACGTCTTTTCTTCCGTAACGCCTTCCAGATCCGTATTCATGAAAATGGTCTGGTAGTTAATCTCCCGGCATTCTTCTAACTCCGCCACCAGACTAAACCACTTACTTTTTACCTTGTGGCGCATGCAGCCGCAACTTCCCCGATACTTATCCTGTGTCGATATGTACTGATCCTTGTCCGGCATCTGGCCCTGGTCAATCTCATCTAACAGTTCCATTGCACGAACCGCCATATCTTCAAACTGTACCGAAACTGTCGTTAATGGTGGCTCACAGTGCTGTGCCTCCAACAAATCATCAAAACCGGACACACACACATTATCCGGCACACGAATCCCACGTTCCGCCAGTTCTCTGCAAACAGCCAGTGCCATATAATCGTTTGCACAAATAATTGCTTCCGGACATCTTCCGTTTCTTCTGGACAGGAACCAATCCACTGCCGCCTTACTTTTAAACTTCCAGTAATCTCCGTAGAAAAACATATCATCCGTTACCGGAATTCCGTACTCTTCCATGAGCCGTTTGTAGCAGGCAAACCGTTGACGTGCATCCTCCAATTCCATTCTGCCTGTCATAAAACAAATATCTCTGAAACCATGCACATCCAGGAAATGACGAATCATCCGCTCCATGGAAATATTCTCATCCACCATAATATTGTAGAAACCATCCACCCTTACCCGGATGGAAATAACCGGACAGGTCAACTTCTTTAAGCGCTCAATCAAAGCGGCCCCGCCTTCCTGCACATTTAATGTATCCAATGCTACAATCACCGCATCAAATACAGAATAATCCGGCAAGGAAAAAATCTGTTGTTCTCCTTCACCGTACAGTAAATTATCTCCATGAGAACTGTACGTAGTAAAGAAGTATACGTCATATCCGTATTCTTCCGCTTTTATACTGATTGTCTTGCATATTCTGCTCGAAAAATTCTGAGTCACACTGCCGATTAATACGCATAACTTTTTCCTCTTCATTCCGCTTCGCCCATCCTTTCTATAATCTCCTTATATTTCTCCGTCAACTCTGAATACCATTGTCTTATTTCCGTAGCATCCGATGCCTTAATGGCACCCAACAGCCTTATTGCCAGTTCTGCCGTGGTATCAAACCCGAAATTTGCAAGATTTCCTTTTAACTTATGTACCGAGGCATACAGTGCTGCATAATCCTCCTGCTGCATGGCTGTTTCCATCTCCCGTAACAATTCCTCTCTCGGGAAAAGAAGTACACATTCCTCCCACAAATCCATGCGTCCCGCCATCCGTTCCATCAATGCTCTCTCATCCCCCAGATAAGGGCGCATTTTATTATATAATTCCGGTCCCACGAGACACCTCCCCCAGTTTTAATACCTATAGTATACTCCTTTTTTCTCTGTTTGTCCATTGCTTCCGGCACAAATTCTATAAAGCAAAAAAAACCGTCTGAGTAACTCAGACGGTTTCTGATAAAATGTAATGCGGAAAAAGGGACTTGAACCCTCACGGTCGGGGACCACATGATCCTTAGTCATGCCTGTCTGCCAATTCCAGCATTTCCGCATATATTACGCACCTCACAGCGACTTGCACACGGTACGATGCAGTTGAGGGGACTTGAACCCCTACCCACGTACGTGGACATGAACCTGAATCATGCGCGTATGCCAATTCCGCCACAACTGCGAACTGCCCTATTATACTAACACCTTTTATTCGAATTGTCAACAACAATTTTAATTTTTTTTATTTTTTTATTTTATGTAAAAAAAGCCCGATTTTAACGCCTTCCGAAGAACTTTCTGCCGCCTTTTTTTGCCTGTTTTTCCTGGCCTTCCTGTTCCTTCTTCCACTCAAAATACTCTCCGTCAAGAGTATCTCCGTCCGGAAGTTCCGGCGTAACTACACCTTCTCCTTCTACCACAGTTTCTTCCAGAGCCTGACTCGGTGCGTACTTTTTCTTTTTGTTCTGTTTCTTTCCAAATCCTTCCGGAACCTTCGGCTGCTCATTTACCTGAACCACAATCGGTGCCGACAGCTTCTGGTTCAGTTCGGAATTCGCCTCTGCCGCTGCCATCTCTGCCTGCTGTTCCCGGATTGCTTCCTGCTGCTTTATCTCTTCTTCCGTAAGATTCTTCTGCTTCTCTTTCTCCTTATTCTGCTGTTCGATAATACGCAGGTACTTTTTAGAATCCATCATCAGATTCATCTGCGCCACCATGCTGTCTTCATTTTCCTGCAAAAACTTCATGCTCTCTTCATAACTGCGCAATGCCGCATTGTATTCTTTCCGGAGATTCTTACACAAATCTTCCGTCGTCTTCTTCATGTCCATAAACATTTCTCTGGCATACAGCAAGGATGCAGCATAGGTATCCTCCGCACGCCCCTTTGCCTCTTCTTTAATCTGAGCCATTCTGCGCTCATGCTCCGCCAATCCCCGTTCTCTGGACGTTACGGTAGCTTCGTACTGCTCCATCAAATCATATACCGTATAATTCAGTTCTTCCAACAACTGAAAAATTCTCTTCTTCGGTACAATCAAATCTTCCGACGAATATGCACTTTCCTCGCAGTTGGAAAGCATCAAATAAATCTGCCGCATAATCTGCTCTAACTTTTCCTGCATAAGTCCTCCTTTTATAGCCCCTGCATCCCTTATTTTATATAAAAACGATATTCTTCTGTCTGTACGTATCCTTCCGGGCACTTAAACTCTACCCGCATACGTCCGTCTGGTATTTCTTCTCCGCCACCATATACTCTGCCGGTTACTGTGTACAATCCGTCCGAGTATGTGTAGCCGTACTCGTTTTCTCCTTCCGTCCATACAATACAGGCATCGCCCTTTTGCGCCAGACCGTCTAAAAACATCTGCACCGCCATGCCGTCTTCTCCGATCACGCTGAATGTAACCTCCGGTTCGTCCACAGCCATATAACGATACTCATATCGGCCGGACTCCGCATACAATGTGGTTTCGGTATACTTCCCCGGAAAATAGATTTCCTTCCATCCGAAAAAGTCATCCATCTTCTGCCATCCCCCGGCAAGCAACGCCTCGTAATCCGGAATTTCACCCGGTACCACTTCCGGTGTCGGTTCTACCTCCGGGGTTATGGTCGGTACCACTTCCGGAGTCGGTGTTACATCTTCCGGTGCCGGTCCTGTCGGCGTCACCTCCGGTACCTGTGTTGGTTCCGGGGTTATGGTCGGTTCTGTTTCCGGTGTCACGGTCGGCTCAGGACCTTCTGTCACCCCCGGTTCTCCGGTCACTCCCGGTTCTCCGGTCACTTCCGGGACAGGGGTAGGCTCCGGTACTGTCGTCGGGGTCGGTATTTCAGTCGGTTCCGGAGTTATGCTTTGCTCCGGTCCCTTTGTCACAACCGGTTCTTCCGTCGGGGTCGGCGTTTCAGTCGGCTCAGGAGTCGGCTCAGGAGTCGGCACTGGCGTAAGTGTAACCATGTTTCCTGTAATTGTGGCGGTAGGAGTCGGAAAACCTGTTCCGACATTCCCGGCAGGCACCTTCTCTCGGTTACATCCCACAAAACAGCATACAATTCCCAAAAAGAGACCGGCCCACATACCGCATCTGACTGTTCGTTTCCTTTGTCCGTTTTTTTGCATTCCGGTCTCTCCTTTCTCGTTTTCTCTATTGTATCTTATTCCCCACATCCTGACAAGTGGGAGAAATTCCCTTCCGTTTCAGATAAGAACATTTTATTCCTTTACAATGCGATTGCGGTAAGAGCTTCCGGCGATTCCTCCGAATATACCGAACCAGTCAAGCACTGTGGCCCCCGTATCGGCAAAGCACTCCAATGTTCCCAAATCCACACCGGACTTTACCGACGGTCCTACCGCCACAATCGGAACGTATTCTCTGGAATGATCCGTAGACGGTGTAGAAGGATCACATCCGTGATCTGCCGTAATAATCAGCAAGTCATTTTCTTTTAACTTCTCTATCACATACGGCAACTGCGCATCAAAATAGGAAAGGGCTTTTGCGTACCCCTCCACATCATTCCGATGGCCGTATTTCATATCAAAATCCACCAGATTCACAAAACAAAGTCCGTTAAAGTCACGGTCTCCGTAGGCAAGCATCTTCTCAATTCCGTCTTCATTACCGGAAGTTCTGACAAACTCCGTAAGCCCGCTCCCCGCAAAAATGTCATGAATCTTTCCCACACCAATGACATCATAGCCGTTATCGGAAAGAATATTTAACATGGTTCTCTCCGGCGGCGCCATGGAATAATCGTGACGTCTTGCCGTCCGCGTAAACGGGTACTCTCCTTCAAACGGTCTGGCAATCACCCTGCCCACTCCGTAAATCCCCTGGCAAAGCTCTCTTGCAATTTCACAATACCGATACAGTTCCTCCACCGGAACCACATCCTCGTGAGCCGCAATCTGGAATACGCTGTCGGCAGACGTATACACAATCAACGCACCGGTCTCCAGGTGTTCTTTTCCGTAATCCCGAATGACATCCGTACCGGAATAAGGCTTGTTGCAAAGCACCTTTCTTCCTGTACGGGCAGAAAACTCAATCAAAAGTTCCTGAGGAAATCCTCCCGGGAACGTAGGCAACGGGCGCTCCGATACAATCCCGGCAATCTCCCAATGTCCGATAGTGGTATCCTTTCCTTTGGAAGCTTCCTTTGCTCTTCCGTAAACTCCTTCCGGCTTGCCGGTCCCCTTCTTCAGGTGCATTATCCCTTCTATATCAAACAACCCCAGCCGTTCCATATTCGGCATGGAAAACACCTCGCTTTTTGCACATGCCGCCAGGGTATTACTTCCTTCGTCCCCGTATAATTCCGCATCCGGCAATGCTCCGATTCCTACACTGTCAAGCACCACCAAAAACACTCTTCTTCCCATAAAAACCTCCGTCTCGTTTTTCATTTAGTTTCCACCGAAAAAAATATCTTTATGCAACGATAAACATTTTCAAAAAAAACTCCTGTCGTCTTGTTTCGCACCAAAAAATATGATATACTATCGGCGGATATATGCACGACACATCTGCATTTCCCATATAGTTCACAACGATAAAACGGGAGGAGTTATTCCATGACTGCTGTTATAGATTTCATCAAAAAATACAAGCACGCATTTATTATTCTTTTCTATCTGCCTGTATACCTTCTTTGGTTCTTCTGGCTGGAAGCACACGTAACGGGTGGATACCATATTATTGAATCCTCTTTGGATGCTTACATTCCTTTTTGTGAGTATTTTATTGTGCCTTACCTGCTTTGGTTCCCGTTTATTGTGGTAGCGGTTATGTTCTTTATCTTCAAAGACAAGCAGGAATATTACCGCCTCTGCGGAATCCTTATGACAGGTATGACGCTGTTTCTTATCATTTCCACTCTGTGGCCGAACGGTGTAGCACTGCGTCCCGACCTTTCCACACTGGGCAGGGACAACTTCTTTTTGGATTTAGTGGCAGGCTTACATAAGGCAGATACCTCCACCAACGTTTTCCCGAGTCTGCATGCATATAACTCCCTGGTAGTATGTTTTGCATTATGTACTTCCATCCATTTAAAGAAACGCTATGTAATAAAAGCAGGCACTGTGATTCTTACCATACTTATCTGCCTGTCAACCGTATATTTAAAGCAGCACTCCGTTCTCGATATCATCGGTGCCTTCGTGTTATTTGCGATACTCACTCCGGTCTTCTGCGGAATATTCGCCTACAAGCGCAGACGAATTCCCGCTGCAGAATCGATGACCGAATAATTTTAATTGAATTTGAAAATCTTGCGGGCAATGGTATATCCGGTTTTGAATATCCATTGTCCGATTTTATTTTCCGACTTCGCCGCCCAGCCTAAAATTGTATGGCTGATTTTGCGATACAGTTTCTCATCGTACTCTTTTAAATACATCCAAAGTTCATGCTTCTTCTCCAGGTTTTCCTTCGTTCCGCTCTTTAACAGATAGATGGAAGAAATGGTCATCATCATTACCAGATGACGAATCATGTACTTTTGCAATCTCTTCTCTTTTACATCCCATACATTATGAGCCTCTATCATAATTCTCGTAACCCGAAGCTGCTGGTCAATACGCTTCATCATATTTGCTTCCGTTACCGACTGATCGTCTCTTCCGATAAAGTAACGGTACAAATCCAAATCCATATAGTACATGGTCTTTACCGACGGCAACGGCTGATACATAAAGATATTATCTACATAGAAGGTATGCTTCGGCAGCGTTAAACCACATCCTTTTAACAATGCCGTACGGTAAATCACAGAATGCATCAGAATATAACTTCCCTGTTGAAAATGTCCGGTATCCTCCCAGCCAAACAACTTATTTTGCGGCAGAGCACTGCGGTAACGGATGACCACCTGCTTATTTTCATGCACTCTTTCATATACGTAGTTGGCAATAAACACATCCAATTCGGTGCCGTCCTCCAGGAACTTCTTTAATTTTTCCAAAACGGCAGCCAGTGCTTTTTCGTCCAGCCAGTCATCACTGTCCACCACTTTAAAGTATGCCCCGTGCGCATGGGCAAGACCTGTCATAACCGCATCTCCGTGACCGCCGTTCTCCTTGTGTACGGCACGCACAATCCCCGGATACTGCTCTTCATAACGCTTTGCGATGGAAAGAGTCTCATCGGAAGACCCGTCATCCACTATGATAATCTCCATCTCATCCCCGCCGGTAAGCAACGACTTTATGGCCTTCTCCATATACGCTGCCGAATTGTAACATGGTACTACTGCCGATATTACTTTCATTTTTCCCTCTTTCCGTGCCGCCCCCGACACATTTTTCTAATATAAAAAGCTGATAAAAATATTCCCGCCTTCTTCAAACAGTTCCTCTGCTTCCGCCTTCTCTGCGGTAATGCTTCTGCCTTTTCCCGGATCATAATAAATCACATCCGTGGAATTATACGCCGTAATTACCACAGCCTCTCCGGACTCCTTCATAGCCAGCACCGGCTGTCCCTTCCATATAAAGTACAGCACCTCATCTAACGTAGCACCGGTAAGCACCACCACATCGGAATTGGTATACTGCTTCATAACATCCTGTAACGGCCGTAACACTTCTTCTGCCGATGGTGTCACCACAGCCCCCTTCGTGGAAAGCATCATCTGCAGCGCCGCCTGCAAGGTGTTAATTCCGTCCTTTGCTTTTATCGATGTCACATTGGAAACAAATGCCGAATTGGCTTTCACGCCTCGTTCCCATACAATTTTTCCCTTCTCGTTAATTACGGTTCCTACCTTATTATCTGCCGTAACAATGGCTTCTCCCGCATTTTCGAAAATACCGTCAATCATACCGAAATAGTAGGTATAGTACGCTTCTTCTCCCTCCATTTCGTTGATCCGCAGGGTAGTATCTTTTTCCATCACGGTATACACGGAAGAGATTTCATGCGGCAATTCCTCCATAACAAACGCATTTGGGAAGGAGATATAATGTTCCGTCAGCATACGTTCCGTCACACGCTCCGTCAGCTTTACCTTCCCGCTCTCCGTCCGGTCCTGATTTAAAATGAAATCGCTTTCCGCCTGTTCATAACCGGCTTCTCCGCTTCTTACCAGACGGTCCAGCCGGATAACATTTCCTGTGGTCTCGGTGGCCTCTACAAAATAACCTTCCTTCTCGTAAACCTTCTTGGTCCAGCCCTCCGTATCCTTGATTTCCACCTTATACATGGCATAGGTCACTCTTCCGTCTTCATTGACATACAACTCTTCCGGTCTGCCGTATCCGTAAATCAAATTCTCTTCCGTCTTCCCAAGCAGCCGTATATATTCATCGTTCTTTGCCTTTACTTCCTCGATCTGTCCGGTTTCCGGATACAAAATGCGAACGGTATAATTATCGTCCTTCTCCTGGTACGCCACAAAACGTTCTTTCACGGAATAGAAGTAACTGCCTTCCCTTACATCCGTCGCTATGGTCTTTAACTCCTCCGTTACCAGGTTATAGGCATAGATTCCGTGATTTACCATAAAGTAAAACACATCGTATTCATTTAGATATGCAAACTCTCCCAGTTCCTCCTTCAGAATCTGGTAGGTGGTATTTACCGGAATATAAATCATTTCTTCCAGACGATGTTCTTCCTCATAATACCGGTACACAAACATGCCGACTCTTCCTTCGTAGACACCTCTGCCCATATAACCGTTGATGGAAAAGGTAATGTTACCGGCATCGTCTACCTTCAATACCCGGATATCGTAAGCCTCATGCTGTCCGCTCATACGCTCCGGATAATCCGGCGTTCCCTCAAATACCGTGGTAACAGAATTATCCAAAAGACTGTAGCTGAATAGAGATCCGTTCCTCACAAAAGCCACCATGGTATCATCCGCGTTCGGATACAACTCCATCTGTGCCACATCCGCAATGCCCAGCTTTAACTGACTTTGGGACAGGCTGGCATTCTTTGCCTCAAACAAGCTCTCCGTATGTCGCTCAAAATTCAGCAAATGCATTACATCGCCCAAATGGCGGATACGGTAATATTCCTTTACATCATAAAGTTCTTCCCCGTACCCCGTATCGATGGACACGCAATAACGAACCACTGCCGTCATAATTTCATCATAAAACTCCGTTACCGAAATTACCGGTTCCGTAACAAAAGTTGGCTGCAAACCACCCCAGGATACAAATTTATAACTGTTATAAATATCTACATAATGAAAACTTTCCTCTGCCACACCGGATTTTGTCTCCAGGTATGGAATGATTTTTTCTTTATCCGCAGCCTTCTCACTTCCCGCATTTTCCACAAACTGCCGGATAAATCCGATTTTTTCTCCCAGATTCGGTGTTTCGTATTCTTTTATTCTGAAATAATAATAAATACGCTTACCCGTGTTGCTGATTAAAGTTACCTTAACCGCATACTCCGTGCCGGCCTTTAAGTCCGTCCCCAACTTTATTCTGGCAATCTTGTGACCATCCTTTTTCTCAAAGGCATTAATGGTCCCCGATGCCATTTCCGCTTCACTGGCCACATCTAACACCTCGTACTTAAGGCGACGGACATCTGTGCCGTATTCTTTGATTTTCAGTTCAAAAATCCCATCCGTTCCAAGGGGAATCATGTCTTCCCTGTTTAATATGGTATCCAGGTTGGAACTATACCCATACAGGCAATTTATCTCCTCTCCCTGAGTCAATACAGATATGGTGGGAAATGTTGTATCTCCGGCAGCCACCGTTTCCTTCTTCCCCGTAAACAGGGTCTCTCCCATGCGGCTTCCGAAGAAAAGCAGTGCACTTATAAAAATCACGATTAATGCAATAATCTGATAAACCTTTCTCATCCTATTCCTTCTCCGTCAAAAGTCTGTACAGCGTCGGCTTTACCCGGCAATAGGAAAGAACCGGTTCTGTTTCCCGTATCACTCTTTCCACCATTTTCTCCCTGTCCGGCGCTTCTTTTTTCACTCCGCGTATCAAAATATTTTTCGGAGTATGTTCCATGTCGATAAACTCTAACAACTGGGTCTTGTAACCGCAAGCCTCCAGTACATTCGCCCGGAAACTGTCCGTCATCAGTGTTGACATACGCTCTCTCACAATGCCGTACTTCACGAAAGGCAAGAGCGACTCACACTCCATCTGCCGGTTCCACTCATGCTGGCAGCAAGGCACCGAAAGAATCACCTTGGCCCCCCAGCAGATAGCCTTATATAACGCATAGTCCGTCGCTGTATCGCAGGCATGCAACGTAACAACCATATCCACTTTCGTCATACCCGTATAATCAGCAATGTCTCCGCACAAAAATTCCAGCTTTTCATAGCCGTACTGCTCGGCCAGACGATTGCACCGGGCAATTACATCCTTCTTTAAATCCAGGCCTACAATCCGGATATCATAGTGCTTTATTGTATGCAAATAATGGTACAATGCAAAAGTCAGATAAGACTTTCCGCAACCGAAGTCCAAAATCGTCACTTCCCTGTCTGCGCTGAGAGCAGGAAGCACATCTTCCACGAACTCCAAAAAGCGGTTAATCTGACGAAACTTATCGTATTTGGCCTTTACTACCATACCTTCCTTGGTCATAACGCCCAAATCCTGCAAAAACGGTACCGGAATCCCCTCTTCCAGAAGATACTGCTTCTTCCGGTTGTGTTCTCTCGGCGTTACTGCCCCCGGTCCATCCTGCCGTTTTTTACATTTCACTGTGGCGGTTCCCTTTTTCCCGATTAAAATGGTTCGTCCGAAAAAAACAGACAGCAGTTCTGCCTGTTTAAACGCCCCTTCAGAAAGCCGTTCCGATAAATACATTTCCGTTTCGGCTTCCGTACAATTTATATGGAACACCTGGGTTCCTTTGTATTCTTCTATCTGATACAGCTGCGTTCCTCCGATGACAACCGGATGAATTTTCACCTTGGTACACTCTGCCGTTTTCGGAGCATTACTAAGGATTGCCCGCTGCAGTCCTTCTTCTATACTTTTTACGATTGCGTCCTTTACCGTTCGTTCCATTTTTGATCCTTTCGTGCAAACCTATCCACTTTTCAGTATAGCACAAATTATTCGAAATTCAAGACTCCCCGGTACCTTTTTTATCCTTATATCATATATTAGAACAAGTCAAATTATAAGGCAGGAATATCTATGTCTTCTATGTATACGGACACCACCCTGCGGAATGAACTGCGTCGCAGTTTCTACCCTGACCCGGACAATACCTCAAAGTCGCCGGCCAACGCTTCCGGTCCCGCGAATGCACATTCCCAAAAGCATTTTCCCCCGATAGAAAAAAAGGACAGCGATGATTTCTATCTCTCCCATCGCTATCCTCTTCTACTGCAACGCCTGTACCAGGCAACCGATGCTTACCTGGACACATATGCATCCAATGATTTTATTTATGACCCTTATCCGGATTATGTTTCCCTACATCACATGAGGGATCGCCTGTTGCAGAAAAACCGTCCTGTCACAGAACTCTTTTTGCAGGGAGGCTGCACTCTCCCCTGGTTAAACCTGCTTACCGACAGCATTATCTCCGAGCTTCTTACCAAACGTCGCCGGACTATCGCAGTCCGATAGGGGATGCCAGCACCACCTCTGTGCGGTCCGTGCTACGATCATAATAGATGGCCACCTGTACATTCAGTCTCTTTTTCTCCACCACGATATAATCTTCTATGGCTCCGGTATATGCATATACGGTATAATTTTTATTCTCTCTGTTTTCGTATACCGGAGCGGCATAGAGTTCTTCCAGCAGATGATCTGTCAGGGAATCCTTTTTTCCCAAGGGTATTTCTCCGTTATACACCCCACACATTTCCAGAGTCGTGGACACCTCCGTCAGTCCCAGCGCCTTTGCCGCCCTCTCAAGTCTCTTTTTGAAGGCTGTTACATCCTGCTCCGCCGTGTCAAATAACGTCACTTCAGCGCACACATAATATTCCTCCGGCTTTTCCAGATAGACTACTTTTATCAAAGTGTCCGCCTTTGCCGCTTTTTTTTCATATACATATTCTATGCGCCCCTCGTAAACCACTTCCCGTATGACATCCTCGATTCGAAGACACAACTCCTCCGCAAAGCAGGTCAACAACTTTTCTTCCTCGCAACCGTATTCCGGTGTAGGATACCGGGCCGTCATGGTTACCGTTCCTCTTCGTTCCTCCGGCACCAGCGTGGAAAATGCACCCTCCATACTGGCCCTCGCAAAAAACACCCGGGACATGATTCCTTTATATATGCCTGCCAGACACAGGGTCAGTGCCACCCCGTACAGCCACTTTCTGTGTTTTCTATGTTTTACAATCCGTTTCCCCATAAAAAATACTCCTCTCCGAGAGTCTTTCTGCTCTCAGTTAGGAGTATTTCCAACTTTTTCCGCTTTAATCCGGATTATTCCTCCGAACCCCTCATTTCTATCATCGGTCCGCCGCAACCGCGCACATAATCCCCGGTAATGGTTACCTTTCCGATGCTGTCATCTTTCGGAATCTCGTACATAATATCAAGCATAATCTCTTCCAAAATCGCACGAAGGGCGCGGGCACCGGTATCCTTTTCCATAGCCCTCTCCGCAATAGCATCTAACGCATCCTCATCAAATACAAGTTTCACCTCGTCTAAAGACAACAAATGCTCATACTGCTTTAAAATCGCATTTTTCGGTTCTTTTAATACCTGAATCAGCTGTTCCTTTTCCAGCCCCTGCAGCGCAAATACCACCGGAAGACGACCTAAAAATTCCGGTATCATTCCGTATTCCCGCAAATCCTCTACTGTTACTTTATCTAAAATCTTCTTATCCTCATCGTATTTGTCCTTTAACTCCGAGCCGAAACCAATCATAGCGGTCTTGTTCAGGCGCTTCTTTATTACCTTGTCAAGTTCCGGAAATGCACCGCCGCAAATAAAGAGAATATCCTTCGTGTTGATGGTAGTCATCGGCACCATAGCATTTTTGTTGGTAGCACCTACCGGCACTTCCACCTCACTACCCTCAAGCAGTTTCAGAAGACCTTGCTGTACGGATTCTCCGCTGACGTCTCTGCTGTTGGTGTTCCGTTTCTTTGCAATTTTATCGATTTCATCGATAAAGATAATACCATGTTCTGCACGCTCCACGTCGTTATCCGCAGCTGCCAAAAGCTTGGAAAGAACACTTTCCACGTCATCACCGATATAGCCGGCCTCGGTCAGGGTGGTGGCATCCGTAATGGCAAGGGGCACATTAAGAAGCTTTGCCAACGTCTTTACCAGATACGTCTTTCCGCAACCGGTAGGCCCCAGCATTAGCATATTAGACTTTTCCAACTCAATGGTTTCGCTCTTATCCGCCACTCTCTTATAATGGTTATATACCGCTACAGAAATCACCTTCTTGGCATGCTCCTGTCCCACCACATACTCGTCCAGTTCTCCTTTGATTTTGTGCGGCGGCTTCAAATTCTTAATATCCAGTACCGGCTCTTCTTTCTTTTCTTCTCCCTCTTTTTCTGCCGGCTTTGCCTTTTTCTTTACCTTCGGCATCTTCATGAAATCTCCACCCATGCGGAACATGGACGGGTCAATGGACAACATTTCCATATACGGAAAATGACTTCCGTTCATGGAATCCATGGTTTTTTGCAAACAATCATTACAAATATTGAAATCATTCGGCATCTGAATAAGCTTTCCCGTAACACTCTCCGGTCTGCGGCACATCGTACAATATTTCTCGTATTCCGATTCCTTCCCTGTGGCCGACTTCCCTTCTTCTGTTCTTACTTCTTTTCCCTTGTCATTTTTATCTTCCGGAAAATTCTTTTCTTCTTCCATTGTCCTTTTCCTCTCTTTAATATGCGTTCTTATTGATAAAGCCCTTAAACACCGTCAAAAACAAAATCTTAATATCAAACCCAAAGGTCCAGTTCTCAATGTAATGCACATCATGCTCAATGCGCTTGCGGATAGAAGTATCCCCTCGATATCCGTTTACCTGAGCCCACCCGGTCATTCCCGGGCGCACCTGATGTTTTATCATATACCGCGGAACCTCTTCTTTGAACTTTTCCACAAACTTCGGACGCTCCGGGCGAGGACCCACCAGACTCATATCCCCTTTTAATACATTAATAAGTTGCGGCAACTCGTCGATACTGGTTTTTCGGATAAACCGGCCGATGCCCGTTACACGGTTGTCATTTTTTGTTGTCCATGCTCCCGCTTCCTTCTTCTCATCCTGTACCACCATGGAACGGAATTTATACATCCGGAACTCTTTATTATGAAGTCCTACCCGTACCTGGGAAAAAACCACCGGACCTCTCGATGTACATTTGATAATAATCGCCACCACAAGCATCGGAAGAAGAAATACCGCCAATGCAAGCATCGCCACCACAATATCCATGGTACGTTTCATGAATCGGTTCACAATGTTGCTTAACGGAACCTTTCTAATATTAATAACCGGCAAACCTTCCAAATCCTCAATATACGGCACCGTCGGTACAATATGATTGTAATCCGGAATAAATTTCGTGTGCACACCGGTGTATTCACACTTTGCCACAAGCTGCTCCAATTTTCCGTATTCTTCAATTGCCAGAGCAATGGCAATCTCATCAAAATCATGTTCCTTTAAAAAGGAAGAAAGCTGTTCCATGGTCCCCACCACCGAAACCTTCTTATAACGGGTTCCTACCGCCATCTTATCGTCTAAAATGCCGTGAATGTAATAACCCCATTGCGGATTCGCCAGAATACGGTCCACATAAGCTTCCGCCGCACGGCTATAACCCACAATCAGCACATGCTTTAAATTTTTTCCTTTTCTCCTGAAATGCTCCAAAAGCTTACGGACAAGTACCCGGAACAATCCTTCCAACACCAGATTGGTGGTAAAAAAGATTGCCAAAAAGCCTCGGGACAAATCCATTTTAAACAGGAAAAGCATTACGATAAACGCACCGCCGCCGATGATATTGGCCTTTAACAAAGACCACAATTCCCTAAAAAGACTTCTGCTACGCTTTGGCGTATACAATCCGCACACCCAGTATACCAACAGATACGCCGGCAATACCACATACAAAAAACGGGCATACAGCTCAATGGTATAATTTCCTGCCTTTTCCATGTTTAACCAGCGGAAACGAAGCATATACGCAGCCAAATAAGACAGAAGAACAAACAGCCCGTCTGCTATAATATGCAATCTGTTAAATGCTTTCTGGTTATCTTTAATCATGGTTCCAAAATCTCCTGTCCGCAATTTCCCTATTCTATACTGTTATCTTACATGATTCTTGCAAAAACCTCAACAAAAATTTTTGCGAGACAACATTTCTTAATCAATTCGTCACAAAGCCTACACAAAACCGTGCTACACTATACCCATATTAATGAATATTCCGGAGGTTATTTTATGGATTCAAATCAAAATAATTCTTACGATAATGACAACTATACCTTCTGGGCGGAGGAGAACGCTTCTCCTGCACATGAGTCGTCCGCTTCTGACATAGTTTCTGCAGGCGACACCATGTCCCCTCGGACCGATTGTCCGACGGATCCCATCTCTTCCGAAGAAGCAGAACCGGCAACAGTGATTGAACAGGCAGATTTTCAGGAACCGGCCCCGGAACCGAAACAAAAAAAGGAACACCGGAAGCTTAAGAAGTTTTTCGGAACACTGGGACTTGCCGCTTGCTTCGGCATCATTGCGGGTGCCGCATTTTTCGGTGTCAAATATGCCGTTTCCCGTCTGTTCCCTGAGGAACCGGCTCTGTCCGGCAATCTTTTGGAAACCGGAGCCGACAGTACAGCAAACACAATCCCTCACAACATTACCATTTCCGGCACACAACTTAGCGAAACCGGTGACATGGATGCTACCGAGACCGTTGCGGCTGTCGTAGAACAGACCATGCCGTCTATGGTTTCCATCCGTACCGTTATTCCGGTGACCTCCTTCTTTGGGTCCTACGCCGAACAAGGGGGCGGCTCCGGTATTATTGTCGGTTCCAATGAGGATGACTTACTTATAGCCACCAACTACCACGTTATCGAAGGTACTTCTTCCGTAGAAGCAGTTTTATCGGACGGCACTACCCACAACGTTTCCGTAAAAGGCTCCGATGCCGATGCGGATTTGGCCATTTTGGCACTCCCTCTCTCGTCCCTGACGGAAGACACCCTGTCAAAGATTGACATTGCGGTACTGGGAGATTCCGACAATTCCAGAATCGGTCAGATGGTCATCGCCATCGGAAACGCCCTGGGCTATGGTCCTACCGTTACCGTAGGTTATTTGAGCGCAAAGGACAGAGAAGTTTCCATCCAGGGAAATGACATGATTTTACTGCAAACCAACGCTGCCATCAACTCCGGTAACAGCGGCGGTGCGTTACTCAATACCAAGGGTGAAGTTATCGGCATCAACAATGCCAAGCTTTCCAGCACAGAAATCGAAGGCATCTGCTTTGCCATTCCGATTTCCATGGCTACTCCTATTCTGGACGAGCTGATGTCCCGGGAGATTTTATCCGATACCGAAAAAGGATATCTGGGTGTAACCGTACTGGAATTGGATTCTTCTGTATTTCAGGATTATAACTGGCCGGAAGGCGTCTACGTTTCCGCCATCAGCGAAGGCGGTTCAGCAGAGAAGGCAGGCATTTATCAGGGCGACATTATTACTCATGTAAACGGAAAGCAGGTTACCACTTCTAATCAGTTGATTAACGAGGTTACCTCCCATCGTTACGGTACTACTATAGAGATTACCCTGCAACGTATTATAAACGGCTCCTTTGAGGAATTAACATTTTCCGTAACGTTGCAACAACATCCTGATCTTCTCGCCGCCGAACAGCCTCCGGTTCCGACACAGGCACCACAGGGCAATCGTCCTACGCGGCCGGACGGTAGTTTCCCACGTTAATATTACCTTTTTTCGTTCATACAACCCCTCAAACATGGAGTTCCGCTTGCGGAACTCCCGCGCCGAGCGCGGTTGCCTGCGACAATAGAAAATTACAAATTTCCTATCCTATATGAAAAGATGCCGCGGAGACCACTCTCTGCAGCATCTTTTGTCTGTATTCTTATTTTACTACTGTTTTTTCAAAACGATCCACTACCTCATCCACCGGTCCATCCTCCACCAAATGGCCCTTTTCCAACCAGATTGCCCTGGTACAAAGGGATCTGACCTGTGGCAGATTGTGGGACACAAACAACACGGTAGTCCCCTTTCCGAACATCTCCTTAATGCGGTTCTCACTCTTTTTCCGGAACTTCACATCACCCACCGACAAAACCTCATCTAAAATAAGAATATCCGGTTCCACCAAGGTAGCAATGGAGAAGCCCAGTCTGGCACGCATACCGGAGGAATAGTTCTTCACAGGCACATGAATGAAATCCCCCAGTTCGGAAAACGCTACAATCTCATCGTATTTTTCTTTCAGGAATGATTTCGGGTATCCCAACATGGCACCATACAGATAAATATTCTCCGCTCCCGTATACTGCGGGTCGAAACCTGCTCCCAGTTCCAGTAATGGAACCAATACCCCGGAACGTTTCACATCCCCTTCCGTTGCCTTTAAGACTCCGGCAATAATCTTTAATAATGTACTTTTTCCCGCTCCGTTCAATCCAAGAATCGCTACCCGCTCACCTTTTTTTATCTGAAACGAAACATCTTTTAACGCCCAAAACTCTTTATATCGCATCTGTCTTTTCAGTATACGGATGACATATTCTTTTAAATTATCCACCTTTTGTTCACTCAGATGAAATTTTACTCCCACGTCCTGTACCGAAACCGCACACTTTTCTTCCATAACGCACACTCCGCACTATAAATACAAAATAAATTTATCCTGTTTTTTATAAAAAACAAACACTCCCAACAATAGGGATACACCGCCAAAACCAAATGCATACCACATTGCATACCAATCCATCGGCATACCGAACACCGCATTCCGGAAATTCACAATCACCGCATATAACGGATTCAGCTCAAACAGCCAAGTATTGCCGGCATTCATCACCGTCTCAGCCTGATAAAAGATGGCACTGGCATACATAATCAGCATCAACGCCACACCCCACAAATACTCCACATCCCGGAAAAAAACCGCCATGGTGGAGAGCAACATCCCTACACCTGCTGTCAGTAACAAAATCTGAAGCAACGGGACAAACACCCACAATAACTGCCAGGTAGGATACACGCCTCTGGAAACTGCCACAATTGCAAGAACAATCATGGAAATCAGAAAAATTGCATAACCGGATAACACCGAGGCAAAAGGATACATGTACTTTGGTACATATACCTTTTTAATCATGCCCGCATTGGCTCTTACCGACTTAAGTGCCGCCTTTGTTCCATTGGAAAAGAAGGAATACATGAGACGTCCCGTCAGTATATATACCGGAAAGTCTCTGGTCCCCTTCCCCAAAAAGCCGGAAAAGACTAGAGTCAATACCACCATGGTAAGTAACGGTTCCAACAAGGTCCATATAATTCCCAGATAGGAACTCCGGTATTTCAGCTTTATGTCTTTTTTTATCAACTCCGCTAACAAATTGCGGTACTTCCCAAATGTTCTTAAAACCGACATTCCTGTCTTGTCTCCTATCCTTTCATTTCCACAGAGTAGCTTTGCACCTTCGCTCTTTTACTCTGCTTCCTGTCTCATTATTACCACTTCCACTTCCTTCTCTTCTCCCCACAACACCTTTGTCGGAAGTTCCAAGCCAAGCGGAAGCTTATATGTACCCTCCGTGTACCCGGCAAGGTCCACGTAAGGATTTAAACTATCTGCTGTAATGAGCGGCGCTCTGGACGCCTTACACTTTAGGGTAACCGGCACACCTGTTGTCTGCAAGACTGTTGCGGTCAAGCCTTCTCCGACATTCCGGAGTTCAATTGCGGATACCGGAATCTCAAGACCTCTCTCCACATACGGAGTAACCGTTATCTTTACAGAGAAAATCTGCTCATCCACTACCCGCAAGCTCGTCAAGGAGCTGTCTAACAGGGTGCTGACCTGAATGTTCCGTTCAATCACACCCTTCTGTCCTGCTACGCTGACTTCCACCGTAAGAGACGTACCTAATTTATCCAGGTCTTCTTTCGTACCTGCTACCAAGATTTTCTCCGGCTGGAACTCAATATCCTCCGTAAGAATCTCATAGCCTTCCTCTACTTCCCCCACCGTCTTTACCCGGACGGTCATCTCCTTAGAGGCAAGAATCGGAACATTTACCGTTACATTCTCCGTCCCCGACTGGATGTCGATTTTGGATGCAGTAAGCACATCCCCGTTCATATCATATACCACAGGAACCGCCGTAGTGGAAAAATCCATGCTTCGGCCGCTGACATCTACCTCCAACACAACCTCTTTGATCTTATCCAATACGCTCTCCGCACCGGAAATCTGAATAATATTCGGACTCGGAAGGGCATCCCCCACATAGTAGCCGGACATAGCCTCACCCACAGTCTTTACCTTAAAACTAAAGCGCTTCGTGACATAATCTTCAAAGGAAAGCTTCATCATATTCTCGCCATTGTTGTTTAATACGGATACCTCCGGATGATTCGGCACGCTGGCACGAATCAGTACTGCATTCATAATAGAAACTTCCGTCAAATCTGCTGTGGCTACAATATCTGCTTCCGTCATCCGTTCCAATACCGAGCGTCTTCCTTCCACCTTCACATCTACGGTATCTCCTGCGATAACCTCCAGCACTTTCCCCTGTTCCAATACCTTATCTTCATTTAAAACAGTTACCGGAACATCCCGGAAAGTTTTACTTTCCACCGGATCCTTTGTGTTGATAATCATAAACCAAAATACAATCGCTATCGCCAAAGAAAGGACTTTCATCCAGAAATTATTCGTTAGTCTTTTTTTCATTTCTGTTTTCCTCCCTTCCTGCGTAACACTCTCTTTTTCGTATCGGAGGATTTCACCTTATCCTTCTGGATTTCCTGCAGTTTCATCCGCAAATAATCCGCATCGATGTTGCTGATTAATGTGCCGTTCCGGGTCACGGAAACCTTGCCGGTCTGCTCGGAAACAATAATGGTAAAGCTGTCCGTCACTTCACTGATGCCCACACCGGCACGATGTCTCGTTCCCAGTTCCTTGCTCAGCTTCATGTTCTTGGAAACCGGCAAATAACAGGTCGCCGCCACAATACGGTTCCCTCTTACGATAACCGCACCGTCATGAAGCGGGGTATTATGTTCAAAAATATTAATCAACAGCTGATTGGTCACAATACCGTCAATGGCGATACCGGTCTCTTCGTATTCACTAAGCGTAACTTCCTGTTCCAAAACAATCAGGGCACCGGTCTTATGTCTGGCCAGCAAAAAAGTACCCTTTACAAGCTCTTCTATGGTCTTCTCGGAAAAACGTTCATCCCGCTCCGACTTTTCCGAAAACAGACGGAAGGAGGAAGTAAAACTTTGCTGTCCAAGCTGCTCCAGTGCACGCCGAATCTCCGGCTGGAACACGATAATAATTGCCGTAATACCTACACCGATGGTACTATAGAAAATCCACAGAATCACATCCATCTTAAGAATGGACGCAATTGCCCAGAACACCAGCAAAATCATAAGTCCTTTTACCGGCATCCAAGCCCGTGTGGATCTGACCCACTTAATTACATGATAAACCATAAAGGCAATAATTATGATTTCCAGCACATCTATCACATCCATGCTGGGAATCCTCATCCATTTTACCACCTTTGAAGAAAAGCTTTTCAGACTTTCCATACGCAATCCGCCCCTTGTATCTTATATTACCGCTCCCGCGGTTTACCTTCCTGTTCTATCCGACCGCTAAAAGAAGTCGCCGTCCTCCGGGTCATCCTCCAGGTCTTCCCCCATTGCATAACGCTCTTCCGCAGAAAGAGGTTTCTCATACTCCTCCTCCGGTGATTCTTCTTCATAAATCGCTGTCGCTTCTTCCTTCTCGCTGATTTTCTTTACGCTACGTTCCGGCACCGCCAGATTAATCTTCGGTACTGCTTTTACAAAATAATAATAGTCATCATCCTCGAACTGCACGCGTTCTACAGCTGTATAATCCAATGCAAGCCGGAAGAACTGAAAAACCAGCGCAATCACCATGGAACCTACCGTACCGAATACCATGGATGTAATATTGATTTGGGAATGAATCACCACATCCGCCACCAAAAATCCCAAAATACATACTATGGAACCTATTGCAACGGAAATCTCGAATACATAGTCAATCTTCAGCTTCCGGAACAACTGCATCGCCACAATCACAACAAAGAACACTGCAATGTAAACAATCATCTGTTTATCCGCTACCATCTGGTCGATTACATCAATGTACATAGCAAGAATATCTTCCATAGCCATCTTGCTCTCAATCATAGCCGCATTGCTGATTACCACAAACATCCGGTAAACAATAATACCGCAGGTCACCGGAATCACTGACATCGGAGTTGCCACCAGTCCCAAAATAAGCGGCACCACAAACGGAATCTTAAGCAAAAACAGAATCGGAACCGCCAACACCACATAGCCGTACTTCCCGGAAAATCTTGCAATAAAACAATACAAAATGACCATCAGTATGGCCACCAGAATCGCCAGCAAAGGGGATGCAACATACACATGGGCCAACGAGACCACCGCCGCCAGTAAAATCAAAATAACCGCCGGGGTAAAGGTACCCAAAAGTGCCAGCAACAACTCTGCCGGAAGGCTCATCAAAAGTTCCTGCTTTCCGATAGCATTGTTAATGCAACGGAACACCATAAACGCAACTGCAAATTTCACAACCGGTTCCACAAATAACTGAAACCGTTGTAAAAAATGTAAAATCCTTGCTCTTAACTCAAGTATCATCACGATCATAATCTGTTACTTCCTCCTGTACGCCTGTCAATTCTCCGTCCTCTTCCCTGTAAATGGTGCGCAGTCGCCGCAACATACGGAAATACTTGGCGAGTTTTTTTCTGGATGCACGGTACTTTATCATATAACCGATCATTCCAAACGCTACATATATGGCTAAAATCGCCACATAAATGCCCGCGTAACGGAGCAATCCCCCCTTATAATCTAACGTAACCGCCTCTCTGATCAAATACTCGGAATGATATAATATCAAAAGAACCAAAATCAACAAGTAACCAAACGTAATGGCTACAACGGATTTCAACACATTCAGTCGGACAAAATCGGAACGGAAATACTTGCTGATTCTGATATCTTCCTTTCCTTCCTTTTTCTCATACATGGCAAGGCGTGTCATTAATCGGACTTTTCGATTATTTAACATAAAATCCTCCCTTACTTCCGTCAAATGAAGGATACTACTCCCCCATCTTATCTATCTTTATAATTATAACACATCTTTTTTGCTTTTTCGAGAACTATTTTCTATTTTTTCCATATTCTTATAAACTATTCCCCATCCCTCACAAAAAGAAGGGCAGCCACCTCCGTCCTCTGCGAAAGCCGCTGCCTTATTTCCTCTATTATCCGACAGATTATGCCGGCCGCGTTATACATATGTCCCGTTCTTAACCGAAACAGCCACTGAAATATCCACAGCAGTGTATGGAAGCAGTGTTGCCTGAAACGCATGATATAAATCGGACTTCCCCGGCCATACCGTTCCCTTCACCCGGTTGTTCCGGTCCATCTGGTGAAACCAGGAACCGCATTCATGATCCCGCACCGTACTTTCCAGATACTCTAAAAAATCTGCGTATTCCTCGGCATACTCTTCCTTTCCCGTTACCCGGAAAAGCACCGCCGAGGTATTGATTGCTTCAGCAAGTGTCCAGTGCATTCTGTCATGCACCACCGGCGTTCCGTCCCAGTCGGTAGTATACACAATGCCCTTTGCACCGTCCGCATTCCATGCATCCGTAATAGCTCGTCGATATAACGATTCCGCAGCCTTAATGTAAGAAAGTGATTTCTCTTCTCCGCTCTTATAGGTAGACATTGTCCACTGTGCAATCAGTCTGCCCCACTCGATTCCGTGACCCGGAGTGGCTCCGTATGGCTTAAACGGATCATCCGGTTTCTCTTTGTTACACAAAAGATCCGGCTCCCAGTCTTCCGTAAAATGTTCCGGAATCCGCCAGTCATTAGCCTTTGCCCAGCCGATTACCCGGTCAATGATTCTTCCTGCCCGAACCCTGTATTTCTCATCTCCCGTCACATCCGCCACCGCAAGAAAGGCCTCCACCGTATGCATATTCGCATTCAGTCCCCGGTAAGTATCCAATACGGAAAACGTGGTATCCCAGGTGTCACAGGCAAGACCTTCCTCCTCGTTCCAGAACCGTTCGTCATATAAGTGCAACGCTTCCTGCAACAATTCCTCTGCACCCGGCCGTTTTGCCAAAACACCGGAGGCAGCCGCCAGAATCACAAAGGCATGAGCATAGCATTGCTTATTCGGCAAAACCGCACCATCTGCCGTTCTTCCCGCATACCATCCGCCGTTCTCTTTATCCTTCAGTTCTCCTGCAAGTCCGGAAAGTGCCGCGTCCGCCAACTTATCGCAACCTTCATATCCAAGCATAGCTCCCATGCTGTACACATGAGCCATACGACAGGTAATCCAGGTCTCACGGCTTCGTTCCTTCCATGGAGTTCCGTCATCTCCAAGGTAATATGCACCGCCCTCCGGGGACGGGAACTTCCTGCCAAAGTCTAAAAGTTCCTCCCGGAGATCCTTCAAATAACTTTTGTTCTCTTCCGTGTCCAACTGAAATCTCTTCTCAAATCCCGTCATAGATTCCTCCGTTTTAGCGAATGTCATAGGTACTGCGGACCCGGATTCCTTCCGGTGTTCCCCGCAAAATTTTTACTCTGTACTCTCCCGGCTCCATATCGAAGTAATTATCCGAAAGCAACATATCCTCCGTTTCGTTTAACAGTTCCACATCCTTGGCGTATGCTTCCGCTTTTACCACCAGCTCGTCGCCCTCCACCCGGACAGACAGCTTCGGGTCCTGAAAACGGTAATACTTCGGCTGGCAAAACAGTACACTGCTTTGTGCCATGGTTACACCATCTACCTTCCATTCATAATACACATGGTCGTTATAAAGGGCTGCATGGGAAAGGCCTTTTCTCTCCAGCCACACCGCCTGCAGTGCAGGTACCGTAACCTCTGTTTCATGGCTTTCCTTTACGTTTCCTGCAGCATCTCTCAACTGCCAAAGCACCGTACCCTTCTTTTCTTCCATAGTTTCGTTGCTCACATTGAATCTCACAGACTTTATAACGTCATACGGCTCTGCATTCGGGTTGGTATCCTGGGTGAGAATTCCTTCCTCGTCGCAAGAAAGCAACACCGGTGCAAAAAAACGTTTCGCATAGTAATGCAGTGCCTTCCATCTTCCGTAGTAGTCGATAGAGGACCAGCTTGCCACCGGCCAGCAGTCGTTCAACTGCCAGATTACCGTACCCATACAGCGTCCTCTCCATCTACGGAAATGCTCTACGCCGTAACGGATCGCCTGGGCTTGCAACAATTGGGACGCATATACCGTCGTATCAAAAGAGTTCGGATACAGATAGGTCTGGGACATGTAATTGGAAATCTTCCCATTCGCCGCCGCATTCCTCTGATGCTTCTCCATGACATAGGAGTAAATATTCCGGTCTTCCGGCAACGTAAAACTCTCAATGGTCTTAACCGCCGGGAAAGACTGAAATCCAAACTCGGACAGATACCGGAAAAAGAACTTCCGATACTCTGTAATCGGCTTATTTCCGTGCCATACTTCCCAATAATGCACATCGCCCCGGTTCTCGTCATTCGGTTCGTCAAAACATCCGCCGCTGGATGGGCTTGCCGGCCAGTAAAAGGTTTCCGGATCGTATTCCTTTAATACTTTCGGCAAAATGTATTCGTACATCTTTACATAATCGCTTTGTTCCTTTGGGGAATTTACCCATTCTCCCTGCTTTACAAAAAGCTCCATCTCATTATTTCCGCACCAGAGCCCCAACGAAGCATGATGACGCAGACGCTTAATGTTATTTTTAAACTCCTCAATAATGTTTGCCTCAAATTCCTCCGTCAAATCGTACACCGCACAGGCAAACATGAAATCCTGCCATACAATGAGACCCAGTTCGTCACAGATATCATAAAACCAGTCTTCCGGATAATAACCGCCGCCCCATACACGGATGCTGTTAAAATTCGCCGCCCTGGCATCCTCTAACAGGCATCTGGTCCGCTCTGCGTTCGTGCGGAACAGCAAATTATCCTCCGGTATGTAATCTCCACCCATGGCGAAAATCTCCACACCGTTTACTTTGTGGGCAAACTTCTCTCCGTATTCATCCGGCTCCGTTGCCATGGTCATGGTGCGAAGACCAATTCTGCGTTCCCAGGTATCAAAAAGCTCCTCTCCGGAATATAGAGAAACCTTTACCGTATACAGCGGTTGTTCTCCAAAGCCGGCCGGCCACCAAAGTTTCGGATTGCAAATCCGTATGTCATCACAGCCGGTTCCGATACCTGCCACCATTCCCTCCGGGTCAAGCACTTCCACCTTCATGGAAAGCCCGGAAAGCTTCGGATCAGCCCGGAACAACATAGCGTTTCCCGGACCACCAAACACAAAATTCTCGCCCTCTGCCGTATCCAGGGTTATCTTAGTTCGAAGAGCCACGCCCTCTCCCGTATGATCCTGGGTCACATACACACTGTCAATCCGTGCTGTATCATAAACTACAAGAGTAACCGGACGCCACAGCCCCACACCAGGCAGTCTCGGGCCCCAGTCCCAACCGAACATACAATGAGCTTTTCTCAGATACGGAAAGCCCCGCATGGCATCGGATGTACCATCCAGGCGATGCTCCTTGTATTTCTCTCTGATATATGCAGTCGGAGACTCAAATACCACCCGCAGGGTATTGGCCCCTTCCTTGATTCGGTCCTTTACATCGTATTCCCAGGTCCTGTGCATATTGTACGCGGTACCGATGGATACGTCGTTTAAAAAAATCTCCGCCAGTGTATCGATTCCCTCAAAACGTAGCAATACCCGCTCCTTTTCCGTTACCACAGCATCTGCGAAAAAAACGGTTTCGTACTCATACCGGTTCTCCGAAAGCTTTAACGCCGCCAGTTCATTATCCCGGTAGTACGGCTCCTCTATTATTCCGTTCCGCAGCAGGTCCGAGTACAAGTCTCCCGGCACCACCGCCGGAATCAATTTCTCTGTCCCCGCTTCTCTCAACTTCCAATTCTGGGTTATTTCCGTGATTACCATGACAACACCTCCCGGATTGTTCGTATGTATTATTAACACTACAATAATTGTACTTATTTTACATAGAAAAGTATAGCATACTTCTTTTTCAAAAGATACTTTTTTCCGTATATATTTACAACTGTAATCTTCTATAAAGCAAAAAAGAGTTGCCGCTTTCGCGACAACTCTTCCT
>JAZNBY010000231.1:0-6032 GCA_045587325.1 Lachnospiraceae bacterium
TTAAAGAAAAAGAAGGCGTCCATCGAAACAAGCCTGGAGTCGGAAAAAGAACGGCAGGAGGAACTTGAGGAAGAAGCGGCCTATCGTCAGACCAGACAGTACATAGAGGAACTGGCCAGAAAGGTATTGGGTCTGGTAAAGCCGGACGAGATTATTATCCGTGAAGAAGGGAAACAATAGATAGCAAATTACGTCGAGTTTTTTAGGATTCGGGTCCGGTTACGGACTTCGGGTCCTTTTTTGTCGTACGATTCCGGATGAGAGACAGGGTTTCGACAAAAAGAAAAGGAAACTTGTGTTAGAATCTCTCCAAAAGAAAAGGAAAGAGGAGAGATACCATGATGTGGCGAAAGAAGACGGCGGGACGATGGCTTTTGTATCTGGGACTGGTAGGGGGTATAACAGCCTTTTGTACCGGACTGATCGGATGTTTATGGAAGGAATCCATGTTAAAATATATTTGGCTGGGAGCAATGATATCCGGCTTTGTTTTTTTGTTTTTATGGGCGGGAGAAAAGGCGTTGTGGGCCCTTTTGTACTCCGGCAGAGAGGAACTGGTACGGGCGGACATCAGAGAACATACGAAGAAACGTCTGCTGTCCGCGGCAGAGTCCTTTGCGGTATTATCCGGTGTGTTTCACGGGGCTACGGAGGAAACGGTGGATGGGTTCCATTCCTTTGCGGTAACATTACCGGAAGTGGTGTGCGGGGATTGCATCCGATGCAAGGAATGTTGGGAGGAACATCTTGAGGAGCGGTTTGCGGAAGCCTATACCATGTACGAGGCTGCAAGAAGGGGAAATGTACCGAAGTTTGCGGAAGTAGAGTACCGGTTTTCCGGATGTCCCAGGGCGGACCGGATTACGGAAGAATATGCCATGCTGCCCCTTAGGGAGGAAGCCAGCCGTTTTGTCAGGAGAAAGACGGAGGAAGGCCGGGCGGCAATGGTGACCCAGCTACAGGTGGTGTCCGACATGTTAAAGGAGTATTCGGAGGAGTTGTACGAGTCCACCATGGGAGACGGCGGTCTGGAAGAAGAGGTGGCAGATGTACTGCGCGGTACCGGCGTCTATGCAGAACAGATTGCGATAATGAAGCGGAAAGGAAAAGGTCTCTACATCCGGATGCAGGCCCACTGCAAGGCAGGGCATTGTATTCCGGTGCGAAAGGTAGTGCAATGCTTAGGAAATCTGTTCGGGTGTGCCATGGTGCCGGGAGAGGAGTCGGAGCGGTTTGTGTGCGAGGAAGCCGGACTCTTTGTGTTTGAGGAGGAGCCGGGGTATCTGGTGCTGACGGGGGTGGCCAGAGCAGCCAAAAAGGACGAGCTTTTATCCGGGGACAGTTTTTCGTTTCTGTATCCGGAGAGCGGAGAAACGGTGCTGCTTCTTTCCGACGGAATGGGCAGCGGCGAGGCAGCCAGTCGGGACAGTGAGGCAGTTATCGGTTTGCTGGAGCAGTTTTTGTCCGCGGGATTTGACAAAAAGACAGCGGTGCGCCTCATCAATTCCGTACTGCTCTTGCGAACGGAAGGGAAAAGCTATTCCACGGTGGATATCAGTGTGATGAATCCTTACAGCGGCACCTGTGAGTTTATAAAACTGGGTGCGGCAGGTACCTTTATTAAACGGGAGGATTGGATCGAAAAAGTAGAATCTGCCACCCTTCCGGTGGGAATGTTCGGTGAGGCGGATTATGATACGAAGGAAAAGAAACTGTACGACGGGGATTATGTCATTATGATGAGTGACGGGGTACCGGAGGTGTTAGGTGACCGGTTGGAAGAGGTACTGTTTGCCGTGGGGAAGAAGAAAACCGATCGGACGCCCCAGGGCATTGCCGGAGAGATTCTAAAGGCGGCCCTGGAGTTTTGCGGCTATAAGCCGAAGGATGATATGACCATACTGGTAGCGGAACTGGTGAAAAAGCAGCCGCCTTACTATTTACAGTCGGTACGCAGAGCGGTGGGTGAAGGAAATTAAGCATCCGACAGGCATCCGCCCCCACTTGCCTTTTCTTTTTAGGTGGTGTAGAATGGAAGGAGAAGAAAAGGAAAGGTACAGGGAGAATGCTTATGCAGACAGATCCGGTAAAAAAGGCCGAAGGCTTTATCAAAGAACATAAGCTCATCACTGCGGGAGACCGGGTGTTAGTCGGTCTGTCCGGCGGTGGGGATTCTGTGTGCCTTTTTGCTATATTACAGGAACTTTCGGACAAGCTTCAGATTACCCTTGGTGCTTTTCATGTGAACCATGGAATCCGGGGTGCGGAGGCAGACGGGGACGAGCAGTTTTCAAAAGAACTGTGTGAGAAGGCAGAGATTCCTTTTTACAGTGTAAAGGAAGATGTTCCGGCCTATGCAAAGGAGCATAAGCTGGGCGTAGAAGAGGCCGGACGGGAACTTCGGTACCGGGCGGCACGGCAGATTGCGGCGAGGGAAGGGTATACCAAAATCGCCCTTGCCCATCACCGGAACGACGTGGCGGAGACCTGTTTGTTCCATTTGCTGCGGGGGAGTTCCCTTGGCGGACTGTCATCCATTCCTGCGGAACGGGAGGGGATTATCCGGCCGTTGCTGTGTTTTTCCAGGGAGGAGATTGACCGGTTTCTTACGGAGCAGCAGCTTTCCTACCGCATGGACTCTACCAACAATTTAACGGAGTATACCAGAAATAAAATCCGACATGAGATGGTGACCTTTGCAGAAAGAGAGATTAATGCAGGGGCAGTGGACCATATTGCGGAGACGGCAGCGGAACTGTCGGGGATAAATGAGTACTTGGAGGAGGTAGCCGGGACGGTATATGCTGCGGCGAAAAAAGAGGGTAAAAGCATCCGCATTCCGGTAGAACTTCTTTCGGACAAGCCTGCTGTTATACGGAGAAAGGTGCTTTACCGCATGATCGAGGAAGCAGCCGGCAGCAAAAAGGACATTACAAGAGAACATGTGGCTTCCGTGGAGGATCTTCTTACGGGACAAAGCGGCAGGCGGGTATCCCTTCCTTACGGACTGGTGGCAGGGCGCTCTTTTTCCGAGTTATATGTGACAAAGTTGGCGACAGAGGAAACCGAACCGGAACAAAAAGAGATTCCGGTGAAAGTTCCCGGGGAATATTTTACGGAGAAGGAAGGAGAATCCTTACAATTCCGTACATTTCCTTACAAAAAAAATGCAGAAATTCCAAAAAATGAGTATACGAAATGGTTCGATTATGATAAAATAAGAGGAGCGCTTTGCTTACGGAGTTATCGCACCGGGGATCGGCTGGGATTGCTTGCGGGAACAAAGTCGGTGAAGTCTCTTTGGACAGAGCATAGGATATCGAAAGAAGAGAGACAAAAGCGGACGCTGATTGCGGATGATGAGCAGGTGATTTGGATTCCGGGAGTACGGTGCTGTGACAATTATCGTATTGACGAGAGGACAAAGACCGTGCTGGAGATACAAAAGAGCGGAGGAAAGGAAAATGGAAGTGAATGTCAGGGTGTTGATTCCTGAGGAAGAAGTAAAGAAAAAGATTCAGGAGATTGCCGCAAAAATCAACGAGGATTATGCGGGAAAAGAACTGCATGTGATTTGCATCTTAAAGGGCGGCGTATTTTTTATGTGTGAACTGGTAAAACATATTAATGTGCCGGTGACTCATGACTTTATGTCTGCTTCCAGTTACGGGGACGGAACGGTCAGCAGCGGAACGATTAAAATCACAAAGGATTTGGATTCTCCTATCGAAGGGAAAGAAGTTCTGGTAGTGGAAGATATTCTGGATACCGGAAGAACGTTGCATCATTTGCTTGACCTGCTTTGGGAGAGAAAACCGAAGAGTCTGCGTCTTTGTACGTTACTGGATAAGCCGGATCGTCGCGTCGTTGATGTGCCGGTGGATTATACCGGATTTACCATACCGGATTTGTTTGTGGTTGGTTACGGGTTGGATTATGCACAACATTATCGCAATCTCCCGTATATCGGTGTAATAGAATAGCAGAAAGAGAGGATTTGTTTTGAAAGTATCCATGAGAGGTTTTGGTTTTTATATTATCAGTATTATTTTTGTTCTTTTGCTTGTGACCTATATATCCGATGCCATGAAGTCGGGGGAAGAACGCTATGGACTGAAGGATTATTATATGGATTTGGAGGAAGGCAAGGTAGCCGGTGTATCCATTTATCCGAATGAGGAGACACCTACCGGTGAGGTAAAGGTGGTATTGCAGAGTGGCGCAACCAAGACGTTCCAGGCAACGGACATCACGGAAGTGGAATCTGCAGCCATTGAGAAGGGGATTTCCGCTTATGTTCATGAGATTGAGAAACCGAACTGGTTCCTGACCAGTGTATTGCCGTATATTTTAGGCTTTATTTTGATCTTTTTCTTATTTTCTTTCTTTACCAACCAGTCTTCCGGCGGTGGTAATAAAATGATGAATTTCGGGAAGAGCAGAGCCCGGATGACAGTGAACGGCACCACTACCTTTAAGGATGTGGCAGGCCTTATTGAGGAGAAGGAAGAGTTAAAGGAAATTGTAGACTTTTTGTCTGATCCGGGTAAGTTTACCAAGGTAGGTGCCCGTATTCCGAAGGGTATTTTGCTGGAGGGCCCTCCGGGAACCGGTAAGACGCTTCTTGCCAAGGCGGTAGCGGGAGAAGCAAAGGTACCGTTTTTCTCCATTTCCGGTTCTGATTTTGTAGAAATGTTTGTAGGTGTAGGTGCTTCCCGTGTACGTGATTTGTTTGCGGATGCCAAGAAGAACGCACCATGTATTATATTTATCGATGAGATTGATGCGGTGGCAAGACGCCGCGGTACCGGTATGGGCGGCGGCCACGATGAGCGTGAGCAGACCTTGAACCAGATGTTAGTTGAGATGGATGGTTTTGGTGTAAACGAGGGCATCATTGTTATGGCGGCAACCAACCGTGTGGATATTTTGGATCCGGCGATTTTGCGTCCGGGCCGTTTTGACCGAAAGGTACTGGTGGGCAGACCGGATGTGAGAGGCCGTGAAGAAATCTTAAAGGTACATGCAAAAGGAAAGCCGCTTGCTGAGGATGTGGATTTATCCCAGCTGGCACAGACCACGGCAGGTCTTACCGGTGCGGATTTGGAGAATCTGTTAAATGAAGCAGCTATTTGTGCGGCAAAGGATAACAGAGGATTTATTGTAGATGAAGATGTAAAGAAAGCATTCATTAAGGTAGGCATCGGCACGGAGAAGAAGAGCCGTATCATTTCCGACAAGGAAAAGAAGATTACCGCTTATCATGAGGCCGGTCATGCGATTTTGTTCCATGTGCTTCCGGATGTGGGTCCGGTGTATGCGGTATCCGTGATTCCGACGGGCAACGGCGCAGCAGGTTATACCATGCCGTTACCGGAGCGGGATGAGATGTTCTTAACAAAGGGCAAGATGCGTCAGGATATTATTGTAAGTCTGGGCGGAAGAATCGCGGAAGAATTGATTCTGGACGATATTACCACCGGCGCATCCCAGGATATTAAGCATGCGACTGCCATTGCAAGAAATATGGTAACCCGGTATGGATTCTCCAAAACAATCGGTATGGTAAATTATGAGAATGACGGTGACGAGGTATTCATCGGTCGTGACCTTGCACATACCCGTTCCTACAGTGAGGGCATTGCCAATGCCATTGATGAGGAAGTTCGTCATATTATCGACGAGTGCTATGAGGAAGCAAAGCGTATTCTCATGGAGAACGAGTCTGTGCTTCATGCATGTGCAGACCTGTTGATTGAGAAAGAACGTATCAATCGTGAGGAATTTGAGGCATTATTTGCCTAAGTCAAAAACAAATAGAGTGAGTGGGGCTTTTTTGGACATTTTTATGTTAGATATGGGAAGACGTATTGCGGAATATGTCAAATGCTACAAAAAAATTTAAAAAAAAGGGGAATGTTTGTGCACACTTATGTAGAAAGTGATGCTATAATAACACTCGTAAACCCCAATACATTATATAGTTTTTGCTACACCCCATAAGTAACAAAATACCTTCTCCGAAAAGCCCG
>JAZNBY010000232.1:0-2030 GCA_045587325.1 Lachnospiraceae bacterium
TACCATGCATGGGATGGAAGAGGCCACCGTGGCAGGATACTGGTTGTACGCAATTGCGATATCCTTACAGCTTTATTTTGACTTTTCCGGTTATTCGGATATGGCCATCGGTCTTGGCCGGATTTTTGGTTTCCATTTCCTGGAGAACTTCAACTATCCGTTTATTTCACAGAGTATTGCGGAGTTCTGGAGCAGATGGCATATGTCCCTTGGTACTTGGTTCCGTGACTATGTATATATTCCGATGGGCGGTAATAGAGTAGGGATGGGACGTTGGTTCCTTAATATTTTGACGGTATGGTTTTTGACCGGATTCTGGCACGGCGCAGACTGGACCTTTATTGTATGGGGACTTTATTTTGCAGCATTCCTGTTGATGGAGAAGTTTTTCCTTAATAAATTTTTTGCAAAGCTTCCGAAGGTGTTTTCTCATATTTATGTGGTTATAGCAATCTTAATCAGTTTCGTTATTTTCAGCGGCAACGGTATGGCAGGTTCTGTTGCGGATCTTGGAAGGATGTTCGGCGCAGGGGGGATTTCCCTCTGGTCGGCGGAGACTGCATATTACTTGCGTAGTTACGGTATTGTGCTTCTGTTTGCATTAGTGGGTGCGACTCCGCTTGTGAAGACAGCAGTGCTTAAAATTAAGAACAATCGTAAGGGAAGCCTGATTTGCGATATTCTGGAACCGCTTTTTGTAATCGTAATGCTTGTAGTTGTAACGGCGTACTTTGTGGATGGTTCCTTTAGTCCGTTCCTGTACTTCCGATTCTAAGAAAGGGGGAAATAAGATGCAGAATAAAATTAAAAATATGGTTGTAACCGGCGTGTTTGTATGCTTCCTTTCCTTCTTTGTTATCATGTGCGGGGTGAAATTTTTCCATCCGACGGAGTACTCCGACAGTGAGAGAAGACCACTGGCCCAGTTTCCGGAGAAGATTACCTGGGATGGTGTGATTGATAAAACGGTGATTGATCAGTTTGAGAAGTATACGGTGGATCAGTTTCCGTTCCGTGAGTTTTTCCGTTCCGTAAAGGCAAACTTCCAGTTATATGCACTGGGGCTTTCCGAGAATAACGGCCTGGCGGTAAAGGACGGATATATTGCAAAAATCGAGCCGGAGTTTACACCGGAGCTTCTGGAGTATTCCATCGGACGTTTGCAGTACGTGTATGAGAAGTATTTAAAAGACAACGGTGGCGATAAGTTTGTTGCCCTTGTTCCGGATAAGAACTACTTCCTGTCGGAAGAGTACGGATATCCGGGTCCGGATTATAAGATGCTTGTGGAGTTGGTAAAAGAGTCTCTCGGTGATATGAAGTATATTGATATTTTCGGGGAACTGAAGCTTTCGGATTACTACAGAACCGACACTCACTGGAGTCAGGATAAAATCGATAAGGTAGTGGATAAGTTGCTTGCCGAAATGGGTGCGGCGGACCGTGTGAAGGGTGAATACATCAAGGAGAAGCTGTATCCGTTCTACGGTGTATATTACGGACAGAGTGCCCTGCAGCCGACACCGGATACCATAACTTATCTTACCAATGATATTTTAAAGGATTGTACCGTGTTTGATTATGAGACCGGTACGACTACCCCTGGTATTTACGATTTTGAGAAGTTTAACGGCAAGGATGGGTACGAGTTCTTCCTGTCGGGAACGAAGGCGCTTCTGCGCATTGATAATCCGAATGCGACTACCGATGAGGAACTTATCATTTTCCGTGATTCCTTCGGTTCCAGTATTGCACCGCTTCTGGTAGAAGGCTATAAGAGTGTGTATCTGGTGGATATCCGTTACATTGTACCGGATTGGGTAGGTAATTTCATTGATTTTCAGGATAAGGATGTGTTGTTCCTCTACAGTGCATTGATTTTGAACAACAAGGCATTTAAGTAAAAAGGGAAAACAAGGGGCTGTCGCATGAGGAATGCGCAGCCCCACTCTTGCGATTGAAGAACCAAAAAAATAGGCAATACAATAGAATTCATTTTCTCAATGCGCAACGCTTCGTCAAACTTCCTC
>JAZNBY010000233.1:0-24085 GCA_045587325.1 Lachnospiraceae bacterium
CCCAACGGGAAAATACTGCCGTACTTCTCGATGCGCTCCTTGCGCTCTTCTTCCGTATACTCCCACGGCATTTTTTCATCACCGGTCGGATACTTATCATAGCAGGAAAGTCCCGCCGGATGTAAATAACAGATGGAATCAGCCGGCACACCATCCATGACCGTTCCGCCGTCCTCTCGTTCCTTACGCTCCGGAAGCGGCAAATGCTCAAAGAAGGTCATCGGCTTTACATCCTTATCTCCGTCACCTAAGAACAAGTTGTTGACATAACGGTCATCACCGCCGGAGAAATTGTTGTATCCGGCCATAGCCGTTTCGTGCGGGAAGTGATACGGTGTTGCACGGTTCAGTTCTTCCTTCGGCAAAATCCGTCCCGCAAACAGATTATGTACAAATGCACCGCCCTGTGCCATGTTTCTGAAATTCATCTTGGACAGGAACAGATTGTGGTCCACCAAATACGGTCCGTGACATACTTCCACAAAGAAATCCTCGGAAAGATTGTCAAAGAACACGTTTCTGCTGATTCGGGTGCCCTGTGCCTGCCAGTCAAGCCATATCGCACGATAGCAACCGTAAATCTTATTATTCGTAAGCTGAGTATCCAAAGACGCATGCAGCTTAATACCTGCCACTTCGGCGCCGTGGAATACGCGCTTATGATGAATTCTGTAAATCGTATTTCCGGTAATGGTACTAAAGGCACCGCCCAAATGACCTACCACTCCTGCCTGCTCGCAGTCGTGAATCACGTTATTGCGTACCATATGACTGCCGATAAAGTCCTTATGCCAGTTCCCGTGAAGGGCACGGAAAATAACCTCCTGTTCTCTCTGGGTACCGCCTTTTCCTTTACCGCCGGACCACTCATTGTGACCGGTACTGATATCCTTTCCGAGACTGATACCGACGCACTTGGAACCGAACACCTCATTGTCCTCGATAATCCAGCCCTTACTCCAGTGCGGTCCGATAAGACCCTCCTGCAGTGCCGTCGGCGGAGCCCACTGCGGGGCACCCTGGCAAATGGTAAAACCCTTTACCGTGATATAATTAAGCCCTGTCTTTTCCGGCCAGAAACAGAACGGACGCACCGTAATTTCCACATCTTCCCTGGTCGGGTCCGCTTCACCGAAATTCGCCCAGATTTTTGTGGTCTTTTCTCCCGCTTCCGCGTACCAAACAAGCTTCGACTCCTCCGGATACTTTGCCTGAGGCCATACCTCCGGGTTCGTCAGCTTCTCTACGGATTCCGCTTCATACATCGGCATTTTATTCAAATACACATCGCCCAAATGTGGTACAAAGGCGCCCTTAAACAACCAGTCACCGGCCAGATCTTCCTTAAACGGATTGCGGTCCTTAAATAAACTGTTGTCTACCTCGGTGCTCCACACCTGACCGTCTTCCTTCTTCCAGTCCTTCACCTGCTCGGCACCGGAAATCACTACCTCGCCGTCTCCTGCTGCCTGATATACGATTCTGGCATCCTCACGTCCGCCGTTTGCCGGCTTTACCCATTCTCTGTATACACCGGCATGTACCGTAACCGTATCTCCGGCCACTGCTACCTGCGCCGCCTTGGAAATGGTCAAAAACGGCTGCTCCAAGCTACCGGTTGCTCCGTCATTTCCTGTTTTTGCTACATGATATTCCATCGTAAACCTCCATATCTTATACTATCTTATTTTACCTTCTCAATCACAATCTTGTGGAAATCGATTCCGTTCTGTGCAAAGGCCAGACGCACTCTGGTCGGCATAAAGGTCAGCATATACTCACCCGTAAAGGACATCGGTTCTCCGTTTGTTCCGTGCCAGGTAAAGGTATCGTGTACCGTTCCCATAAAATACAAAGTCACCGGCATCTGTGCCAGCTCACTTGCCATGGAACTTCCGATAAAAGTAAAACGATACTTCGCTCTCTCCTCAATATTTAACATAAAGGTATGATGACTTCCCTTTTTACTGTGCACCCCGGTCAAATCAATCTCCAAATATTCCTTCAGCTCATAAGTGTAATTCCCGTTTGCGCCGTCCGCTTCCTCTTCCTCGTGATAATTCACGCGAACAATCTCATCATCCGTACCCTGCAAACGCTTTAAAGCATGGGTGGATAACAGGAACCTGCAAATATTGGCTGCATTTCTCTGTAACTCTGCCCGCTGTAACGTACCGTCTGCCAAAGATGCCATCACGTTATCCTCATGGGTCAGACTGTCTCTTGTTACCATGTATACATCATTCTGGGACATGGCAAGGGCTGCAAAATCATTCTTATCCACCGGCTGATTTCTGCGGTTGATGGCTGCCCACCAGTCTGTCATAACCATACCTTCAAAGCCCCAGTCGTCCCGTAACAGTGCCGTAGCCAAATCGTAATTACCGGCAGTCCATACACCGTTTAAGGAACCATAGGTGGTCATAATGGTTTGTGCCTTACCGTCCTTTACCGCATATTCAAAGCTCTTTAAATAAATTTCACGAAGGGCACGCTCGGAAATCACGGAATCACTGGTATGACGTCCGGACTCCTGATCGTTTCCACAAAAATGCTTAATGGTACCGGTAACCCCTGCAGAATGGAAGCCTTTAAGCTCCGTCGCCGCCATGGTTCCGGTCAAAAACGGGTCTTCGGAAAAATATTCAAAGTTACGTCCGTTTAGCGGATGACGGTGCATATTCATTCCCGGTCCCAACATACAGTCTACTTTATGATACGCCGCTTCCAGACCGAAGCAGGTAAATAATTCATAAATCAAATCTTTGTTAAAGGTAGAAGCAATCAACGTTCCGTTTGGAATACTAAAGGCCTTGGTCCCACAGTCCATACGGATCCCTGCCGGTCCGTCCGCACAACAGCCGCACGGAATACCGAAGGCTGCCAATTCTTCCGTTACACCCCCAAAGGTAGACGCCGTACCCGGTGTTACCTTCGGACTGCTCATGCCCTCGCCGCGGATAATGCAGGCAAGATTCTCATCGGAAAACTGGGCAATAAAGTCATCCATAGCAGCTTTCCCGTCAGCCACATCTGCAAGCTTGATACCCTTATCTCCGGTGTAGGCAAGTTCCTTCGGCATACGTTCCTTTCTTCTTACCTCATCCTTCGGTTCTACTGCCGGAACCTCTTCAAACGCTACCACATAGCCTTCGCCCTTCTTTTCCGGAACCATACGCGGATACGAACGTTCCGGTGCCAAAATCTGCTCATGCTCGGACACTACAAAAAGCTCCGGAATCGTTACGGAAGCGCACATCACGGCACTGCGTACATCTGCTCCCACATAGAAATTGTAATCGCCCTCTTCCAGTACAAAGCAGGACTTACAACCGGTTTTCCCCGTATCATCAAAGGAAGCAAAGTCTTCCAGTGCAATCTCAACCGTTACAGTACAACTCTCCTTCGGAGCCAGCTCCTCCGTCTTTTCATAACCGCAAAGCACTCTTGCCGGCTTTCCAAGCACTCCCTGGGGTGCCTCACAATATACCTGCACGACTTCCTTTCCGGTCACCTCTCCGGTATTGGTCACCTCGATTTCCATGGTGATACCCTCTGCCGTCTCGGAAAACTCCTGCAGCTCCATGGAAAACGTGGTGTAAGAAAGACCGAATCCAAACGGGTACATCACCCTATCCTTCGCAAAGGTCTCAAAATAACGATAGCCCATATAAATGTCTTCGGTATAGAAATTTCTCTCCCTGCTTCCGAAATACGGGTGAGACGGATAATCTTCAATGGTATACGCCACCGTATCCGGCATCTTACCGGACGGATTCACCTGACCGGTGAGCACCTGCGCTGCGCCGATACCGCCGAGCATACCGCCCTGCCAACCGTACAACACCGCTTCCGGTTCATAGGTAGTTACAAATCCCATATCAATAATGCCTCCCACATTGAGAAGCACCACCATTTTCTTAAAGTGCTTTCTTACCTTAGAAAGCATCTCCTCTTCGCCGTCACTTAAAAAGTATGCACCCTTTTCCGCACGATTGTCCTGATCTTCTCCTGCGGTACGACCGATAATGACAAGGGCTACCTCAGACTCAGCGGCCGCACGGGCACAAACTTCATCGGAAAGAGGCATTTCCTTCTGACTCCAAGGCTCGGCGCCCCAGCCGGTACCCAGATCAAAAGGATGCTCCATACACCAGTCTTCATACACCTTTAACAAGTCATGGTTCACCTCTACACAGCCGCTTTCCATAAGTCCTTCCGTAATCCCAACCACACGGGATACATTTACCATGCCGCCGGAACCGGTTCCGCTCTTATAATAGTCCAGCTGAATTCGTCCGAACACAGCCACCTTTTCATCCTTTCGGAAAGGAAGCACGTTGTTTTCATTCCGCAGCAGAACTGTACCCTCTGCTACCGTGCGAACCGCCACCTCAGAATACTGTTTCCAATCCAATACCTTCTTCTGTCCCATAAATGTCCTTTCTGCCGGGCTACCGACACGTTTCCTATACCTTCCTGTGCTCTTTCGTACCATTTTTCGGATACGATTCTCCTCGCCGCCTCGCTCACACGCACTATCCTCGCTTTTTCAAAAACGATTCTGCCCACACCAGATCCTCCGGTGTGGTTACTTTTATATTCATATAACTCCCACGTACCATCTGAATCGCTATGTCATGATACAATCCCACTACCATAGCATCATCCGTTACGCTGATGTCCGACTCCTTCATCAACTGTTCATATGCATGATACGCTACGGAAAAGCCGAAACTCTGTGGAGTCTGTGCTATCCACAGGCTCTCCCTCTTCGGTGTCAGTGTAATGGTTCCGTTTTCATCCGTCATCTGAATGGTGTCCTTTACCGGCATGCCGGCCACACAGGCTCCGTACTGTTCCGTTTCCCGCTCCATCCGGTTAATCAGTTCCACAGTTACCAAAGGACGAGCCCCATCATGAATCAACACAAACTCCGGCTCGTTCTCTCCACACACTTCTTTCAGGCAATGCAACCCGTTCCATACAGATGCATACCGTTCTGCGCCTCCGGCTACGATAGCGATTACTTTTGTAAACCCGAACCGTTCCACCAGTTCCTTCCGGCAATACTCCTGCTCTCCTTCTGCCGTTACCAGGACCACGCTGTCTATGTCACTGTCTTCAAACGCTTTCAACGAATAATACAGAAGCGGCTTTCCGAGAAGCTCCATATACTGCTTCGGAACGTCGCTTTGCATTCTGCTTCCTTTTCCTCCTGCCAATACAATTCCAGCTGTTGCCATATTCCTCCTTACCGCTCACCGAGCTGCAAATTCGGCACCGCATTCAAATCAAGTCCGTGTTGTACACCCTTCTTAAATTCATAATAAGCGGCCGCACCAATCATAGCCGCATTATCCGTACACAAAATCGGTGACGGACGATACAACTTGATTCCTGCCTTTTCACAGGCAGCTTCCATTCCTGCACGAATGGCGGAATTGGATGCCACACCGCCGGCCAGTGCCAGCTTCTTCATACCGGTACTCTTTACCGCCGCCATGGTTTTCTCCACCAATACGTCTACTACGGACTGCTGGAAGGATGCCGCCACATCCGCCGGATTAATCTCGATTCCCTGCATTGCCGACTGATTCAGATAGTTTAATACAGCCGACTTCACGCCGCTGAAGCTGAAATCGTACGGAGAATCCGCAATCTGTCCCTTTGGGAAAGCGATTGCCTTCGGATTGCCTTCCTTTGACAGCTTATCAATCTTTGGCCCCCCCGGATAACCGAGACCAATGGCACGGGCCACCTTATCAAAGGCCTCCCCTGCCGCATCATCGTGGGTCCGTCCCAAAATCTCATACTCACCGTAGTCTGCTACCCGTACTAAATGGGTATGACCGCCGGATACTACCAGACACAGAAACGGCGGTTCCAAGTCTACATTCTCTATGTAATTTGCGGAAATATGTCCCTCGATATGATGTACGCCGATCAGCGGCTTCCCTGCGCCGTAAGCCAATGCCTTGGCATGAGCTACTCCTACCAAAAGAGCACCCACCAGTCCCGGACCATAAGTCACTGCCACCGCATCCACCTCTGAAAGTGTCATCCTCGCCTCAGAAAGTGCCTGCTCCACTACATTGTTGATGCGCTCCGTGTGCTTTCTGGATGCAATCTCCGGCACCACGCCTCCGTATAATGTATGAATATCAATTTGGGACGAAATGACGTTAGAAAGCACCTTCCTTCCATCTTCCACCACCGCTGCTGCGGTTTCGTCACAGGATGATTCAATTGCTAAAATTCGCACGACTTTTGCCTCCGTTACTTTACTTATCTGTTTCTTCACTCAACATTTCCCAGCCCAGTATCTTATAGTTTCCTTCGTCATCTTTTCGAAGCATCAATTCACGGTAACTACCGCCGCTTCCATCCTCCGAGCGAAGCAAAAACTGAATCTGGACAGAAGCATATTCTCTTCCGTTCTTCTTCCACTTCTTTACATTACTGAAATTATCCACAATGTATCCGGTGAATGCTATCTTTTTTTCCTTCGCATCCTTTAACTCATCCTTTACCACAGCCAGATATGCGGAATACGGATTCTGTGCCGCCAGTTCTTCGTCATACATGGCAAGTTCCATGCGGACAAGTTCTTCCAACTGTTCCTGTGTGGTCTTGTCGCTATATCTGTTTTCCACAATTTCACAATAAAGCTGTGCCACCGCATATGGTGTCGGCGGATAATCTTTCTCCAGATCCTTATCTAAAATCTGCTTTGCCGCCACATTTACCGGCTCCTCGGCTTCTTTGCCGGAACGGTCAATGTACCAGTACAAAGCAACAATGGCACAGGCCAACACCAAAATCGCACTAATGGTACCGATCCTCTTTTTTGCTTTCATAAGAACCCCTCCTTTACGCCATAAACAGGATTACTCGTTTTTATCAAACTCCAAAGTAATGCTTCGTCCGTCCTTTGCTGCATAGGTAGCAGGAAAAATCTTCCGGGTCTTCGGAAGATACTCCTCCGGCCGGATAAGAGACGGGCTGTAATGGGTCAGCCACAATTCCCGTACATTTGCTTCCTTAGCCAACTTTGCCGCCTCATAAAAGGTCATGTGCTTATGTTCCAGCGCCTTATTCTGCTTGTCATCCTCGCCGTACATTCCCTCACAAATGAACAAATCCGCCTCTGCGGCATGGGCCACAATGTTCTTTGTCGGTCTCGTATCCGTACTGTAGGCAAGACGAATCCCCTTTCTAGGAGGTCCAAGAACCATATCCGGAGTAAAACACAGCCCATCTTCTTCGATGGTCTCCCCCTTCTGCAACCGGTTCCAGTACTTTTGCGGTACATTGTGCTCCGCTGCCAGTTCCGGGAAAAAACGTCCTCCCCGGCGCACCACCACAGAATACCCGTAGCAAAGCACGTTATGATTTACTTTATACGCTTCAATTTCATAACCATGGCAGAAAATCGTCTCCTCTGCCTCGGTTAATTCATGAAATTCCAGTGCAAAGGGCAGCTCCGGCGCAATCGTCCGGAGTGCGCCTACTACCCGTTCCAACCCCTTCGGCCCAATGAGCGTCACAGGCTCCTTTCGCTCTGCGTTTCCCATGGACAATAATAATCCCGGCAAGCCGCTGATGTGATCCCCGTGATAATGGGTAAAACAAATCACATCAATATCATGAAAACTCCATCCTTTTTCCCGAATCGCCACCTGGGTACCCTCACCACAGTCAATGAGCAGACTGCTGCCGTTTAACCGTGTCATCAGGGCAGTCAGCCAACGATTCGGAAGCGGCATCATTCCGCCGGTCCCTAACAAACAAACTTCTAACATAAAACCTCCTGCTTTTTTTCTATCTTCACAGGTAACTTAAACTGCTTTATCCATGCATCGTAACATTCTTCGCATATTACTATATGGTGAATCTGCAAATCCTTCTCGGAAAAATACCCCCACTCTTTGCGAATGTACACCGCATCCTCCGTCACGGTTTTGCCGCTGTCGGAAGTCGCAAGGGCTCGTCCGCAACAATTACAGAGTACCTTCTGCTTCATCCGTTCCACTCCTTTCAATCCCTCAGAGTCATTATACCGCATTTTGTTGGAAAAAGGTAGTGGTAATTATTTTCTTCCCTAGCTAGGTATATTTCCCATCCTAGGGTCCGCCATGGACATATGTAGTATTTCCTCAAGAACCCGCTCTCGCTCACGCGGAAACGTAACGGACACTAAGCTCGATACTACCTCGCTAAGTGTCGACGTTTCCTTATGGTTCTCTCCGGAAATCTACATATGCTCATGGCGTCGGTACTTGGAAGGTTAGAAAATATCTATCGGAAAATTTGAAACAGCTCAGTTTCTCTGTCATTAGCTTTTGCTGCTTTAAATGACGCATCTAACTGTGCACCATCTTTCGACATTTCATAAAACAATGATATAGCAAAATACAATGCTGCGCTTCCTTCAACATAATCAGCAGGTGCAATATAGGTGTTTTGCTTTGAAAAAGCCTTAGCTATGGCCGTTTCTCCCGTAGTACAACCTAAGTTCAAAATAAGTTTCCCCTGCAACTTTAGATATTTTTCAATATCTGAAGCAGACATATTGCCTTTTGGTTCATTCGGTTCATATACATCATCACCAAGAAGTGGCATTATAATCTCCCCATCTTCTCCATGACAAGAAAGAATAAAGCAATCAGGTTCAAAAACCAATTCTCCCTTTAATGCGAAAACAAAATCGTTCGGTCGCCCGATATATTTTATGGCAACAAAATAACCAAAAGCTTCCAGTGATTGTCTCAATGCCTCAGCTTCAGAGCCGGTACCTCCAATCACAATTATTAAAATGTTTTTCATTTTTCTTTCCTCCAAATCGCTTTACTTATGATTATCATCTAACAAATCCGGAGTTGTCGCATTCGAACTTGAGATAACCGTCCTTCCCAGTTTTTTCTCCAATTCTTTCCTTGCGTTCCCTGCAATTTCTCCCCCGGATATCGTGACGTCTTTTGTTTCATCATATCCTTTCGGCTTTTGCATTCGAGACAACTCTGTCGTAGATACCTCCGCCAAAAGATTTAATGCAAGTTCTGTATTGGTCATATTATCTCTTAAGTTTTCCTTCTTCAATCCTTTTAATTGCTTATATATCTGCACTGACTTCCCCGACCAAGCCATCGTTAAAATATTGGTAAGCGCAGCATACTCCTTCGGATTTTTTATCCCCGCATTTTGCCACTCATCTGTCAGCTCCTTACGAATTTCAACAGAACGCAACCTTTGTGAAATCCATTTATCCGAGTAACCTTTTGCCTTATATGTAGCAACCGCTCTTTCCACTGCCTTTTCCGGGTCTGCAATTTCGTCCAATCGCTCAGCCCCAATCTTAGCCAACCATAATTTCAAAGGCTCCGCCTTGGGAGACGTAATGGATTGAATGATTCTTAAAACACCTTCCACTTTTGCCGCTTGCGTTTTTCTCATTTTACCATCCGGCGCAAGCATTTGAAGTGGGGTACAAATTGTACCCCACTTCGAGCCTAATTCCTTGTCACGGGTACGCATCTTTTTAATATATTGCTTCGGGTCTTTACTGTCGGTCAACACCTTCACAACGTCAAATACAGACAAATACCATTCTTCCTGCTCTGCATGCCAAACCTTCCGAATATCGCTTTCTTCAAAAAGAACATCCTCACCTAAAGCTTCTCTGTCCTTCAATAAAACCAATTCCGTCCGTTGCTTTTTTGCATCATACACATACAATTCCATCTGCTAACCTCCTACAATCCTATCCCTTACTATTCTTCTTTCAACCCATCATAATACGCCTTGTATCGATATGCCGTCCGCCTGCTGATCTCCCCTTGATTTACAATCTCCATAATTGTCATACCGGCCTCATACTTTACAACAAAATCATTATAAGATGCCGTCCATGTCGCATCGTGCTTCTTACGTCCGGCACATTTTCTGGACCGATAATGCTCCACTTCCTCTCGCAATGTCTTATTCTCAGCCTCCAACTCAGATATATATTGTAGTGCTTCCTCTAACGTTTTAATTATCATAGCTCCCCCTCGTGTCATCATTATTCTTGACACCATTATAACATTAAAATTCTCGTGTGTCAATTATATTTGCTGGCACACGAGATTTGTCTTATTTCTCTAATTTTGCATTCTTCCCAGATTCACATCCGAATGCTCCAGCTCTCTGGAGTACCGGTACACAATCCTCTTTACATCTTCTTTCGATAAATGCCCGCCCTGTTCTGCCCATTTCGCCACAAACATTTCGTACAGAACGGTAACGCTATCCACTGACATTCTTATTTTTCCTCTAACATTGTCATCATACACTGCCCCGCAGAAATAAGTGAAAACGAAATAGACAAGCAGCTGCTCCAAAAGAATGTCCATGTCTATCCCGTCAATCGGTGTCTGCAGACAGTATTCTTTAAACTTATTCCGCATGTCTCGGTAGGCTTTCGCGCCATCTCCGTACAATGTCTCCCGACACTTGTCCAAATACGGTTCCCAATCGTCACATAAGAATTCCAACTCATATAACCGGTCAAACACCGCTTTGGAATAATGAAACTCTTCCTCCTCATTTTCACAGAAAGCATTTAATTCCTGTTCTACTTCCGAGACAATCTTTGTCAGATTCGCTTCTTCCTCGTATGTTTCATACACATCTGCCAAATCAAACAAATCGCTTTCCTCAATGATGTTTTGCATTTCTTCTGCCATTTTCCGCGCCAGGCCCCCCCGCACTGCTACGGATAATTCGCGATTTTGCAGTATGGCAATCATAATCTTTCTTGCGTCTTCCAAATAAGAGAAAAAGAAAGGATCAAACTCTTCGAATTCTTCCTCTTCTTCGCCGATTTCCTCTTCCGAAAAACATACCGGCTCTTTTTGTTCCAATAGAATTCTTGCTACTTCCGGACAGGAAACCGTCAACGTAATCTCTCTCAGATCTTCAAATTCTTCGATATGTCTCGGATAATTCCCGCAGGTAACACAAAGGCTCTCCTTACCCAACTGTTGATACATCTCACACAGATTGTTCTCGGTTAAAAAGGCACAGCGTTTCCAGCAATCCTGTTTAAATACCCCATCCTCCCAATCAATACGCTTCCGTAAAACCTCACCATACTCTCCCTGTTCGGATTGATAGCGAAGAAGTGCCTCCTCATCAATCACAATCTGCCAACCGGCACAGCACGTCGCTTCACACCGGTCCGCAACACATTTAAATTTATCATAATAATCCGGTTTTACATGTAGCATAACATGCGGACCTCCGTTCTCCTTAAGGTAATAAAAAAATCAGTATCCTCTCCCGCACATCATTGCCTTCAAACAAGTCACTGCAGTCGATCTCATCATAGAATTCCAACTCGTCCACCGTCATAAGATAGGAGATGTATTCCTCCGACGGGTAATAGAAAAACAAAAATGCCTCCCTCGGGTTCTCATAATAGGACTCCAGAATTCGCGCCATAACTTTTCGAAGGAGTTCCACGGAAAAAGGGTTGAAGAAATAGTACCGGTTGACCTCTGACGGCACCGTATACTCTTCTGCCCTCGCAGGTACAAATTCTGTCCTTGCTCCCGATACGGCACTCTTTCGGTTCTCCAATGCCCCTTGATAAATTCGTTCATCGAATTCAATGCCTAAGGTTCTTGCTTTGGTCTGATAGGACAGAAAAAAATCTACACGTCCTTTCCCGCAACCATAGTCCAGGACCACATCTTTTTTACGAATCAGGCCACTATTCGTCAAACGTTCCAAAACACAATACGGGGTGGGTTCATATGGGTAACGATATTGGTCGGCGTTCGATTCATCCCGACCGGTGGTTTTTATCTGCAGGAGCTTATCCCATGTAGTTTCATTGTCTTTCATCTCTTCGTCTTAAAAATTCCTCCAACATTTCTTTCGCAAAAACGCACCGATAATTTCTATCGAAGCACCTTCATAGTACTCTACCAATAATTTTTTAAACTCCGGGACTTCCTTCTCCGGTATTACCAAAAGTCCCTCTCCCCTCGCAATCAAATAGTGATTTGCAAAAATCACAGACGCTCTCTTATTTCCATCTTTAAATACCTGTGTTTTCATACAATACATGCACAACTCAATCGCCACTTCAATCGGTTCTTTTGTCTGATTTTTAATCTCATTAATTCGTTCCATCACATCTGCTTCCACAGGAATCGGTGGCATATAACTTGTTCCGCCGATTTGCACCGGAATCCCCCTGATACGACCGCCGTCATAAAAGAACCCTTCATTTACCAGCTTTGCAATATGACATAGCATATGATAGTTGCTTTCACTCTGAATAACATCTCTATCCATAACAAATTCCCATGCGTGCTTCAAATTGAGAATCTTCTGTACGTCTGTTGCAGATACGCCATTCACCTGGCCGTTCTCGATGATATCCTCCGTCTGCGGAAACGATGTGGCAACACCTTCCAACACTGCCTGATCATAAATATTTGCTTTCATATTTGCTCTGGCAAAATCCAAATTCTGCAATACCCTGGCAGAAAGTTCCTTGTCTTCGTATCCGAGGCCAACCAGCTCCTTGTTGATTTTGCGAATGACTTTATTCAAGTCTTTTCGTTCCTTTGCATTACGCAGTAGTAACTGGTATAATTCATCCGAATATACGTCAACATAAGTAGATGTCAGTTTACCTGCCACTCTTTTACGAACATATAAATATTTTATTCCACTTACTTCTTTTATTTCAGGGTTACCGTCATAAGGCATTAAATTAAGCCGTGCCTGTATATCTGCACGTTGCTGTAGCAGTTCCTGAATTTCCGTATAATTCGCACTCATCTTCAATCACCTCTTTCTTTTAGGGAACTTTTATACTCTGTATTATACACAAAAGTTCCCTAATTATCAATAATAACTTAGGGAACTTCTATGACATTCTTTTATCGGTTCAACTCATCTACCATGTCCGCAGGCTTTACCGTCATTTCCACCCATGCCGGTCGAAAACCACACTTGATGGCATTTCCGGCGGATTTCAGATTGGACCAGGCACAACAATAGAACGGCACCTTGTCCCGTTCCAGTATTTCCAGCGCCAGTCTGCCGGTTAACGCGGAAGCGATTCCTTTTCTTCGGTATTCCGGAAGCACATCAATCCCAATTTGCCACATGGTATCACAATCCGCGGAGCAAGCAGCCAGACCGATCAATTTGCCGTTATGATAGGCCCCCATGCCAAGTACGTCCAGTTCCTTGCGCTTTTCACACAAGGCATTGCTCCATTCTTCTGTATACAATTCCGCAAAATCTTCCTGCGTCAATAGCTTCATTTCATACTCACAAGGCAATTCCCTAAGCAGCTCTACATCCGGCAGGAAATATTCCGCCATAAAACATACGCGGAAGCCATGCTCCTGAAACGCATCATTGAGCACGTGCATATTCGGTGTTTCAAAACAATGTTCCGCAGGATACTTATTGATATAGTTTTCCACAATCTCACGATATTCTTCGGAGATCGTCGCCACGATATTATTCCCGTAGGATATAAGATTGCAACTATGGGGAAGCTTTAAATACCGTCTTGCCGACGGATGTTCCTTTGATATGGTAATTACATTTTTCTCACAAAGAAAATCCTCCGCCTTACAATTGGCATCAAAAGCGGATTGCTCCATTGCGATTTGTTTTATCATTTTGTTTGTGAATTTCATTGTTTGTTCCTTTCCTTACATCCGCCGAAAACAAGCCGTCCCGGTTACAATAAAAAAGCAGTTTTCGTACGCCGTTTATCTTAAACCGAGCCTCCGCATTTCCTTCCGGATACAGCTTTACCATCTGTACTTTGTCTGAGCCCAAAGCCGCAACAAACGAGATATAATGCTGCTTTGTCATTTCATGTCCGATGTGGATATAATATTCGTCTTCTACCTTTTCGATACTTATTCGGTGGGTATCGTCCGATTCTTCTGCCTGGCATGGCGTCAGCAAGATTCCATGACAGTGAAGCACCGCTTCTCCCGTGCTATGAATCACATTTCCGCAAACAGGACAGACATAAAACTGTGAACGTAACATATTGGCCGACACATTCCCGTTGTTCACTGCATTCCCGGTCATCAGTTCCGTAACGGACACACCGAACGCTTTCGCAATGGGCTCCAACAACGAAATATCCGGATATCCTTTCCCGGTCTCCCATTTGGAAACCGTCTTGTCCGACACACTCAGTTTCTTGGCAAGCTCTGCCTGTGTAAAATGATTCTTTTCCCGCAGTTCTTTGATAACTGCTCCCGTAATATATGGATTCATTCTTTCGTACCTCCTATGGTACTATCTTAAGCCTACAAAGAAGTTTTTACTACCTACGGAAGGTAGAATTCCACACCATCTTATTTATATTATTATACAGGCATCTCGGCCAAAAGACAACCGCAACACATCATTACTCCATGAATACACCCTATGTCACCGCATGTTATTATGCTTCCGGCATACGACTATTTCCATATAAAAAGGTATAATATTTGTAATTACAAACGAATGAAGGAGGATTCACAATGACAAAATGTAGTAATTGTGGCGCAAAAGTACGAAATAAAGTTGCTTTTTGTCCAAAATGCGGAACAAAAGTGGAGCATCCGGAAAGTACCGATACGAAGAAAGGAATCAGTGTTATTCTTGCTGTTGTGTTCGCTGTGGTAGCTCTTTTCATCGGTATCGGCATCGGTATTTTTATCGGCCGTGCCGGTTCTGAAAAAACTCCGGCAAAAGAGGTAGCATCCGATATCACTCCGGACACTCTGCCGGAAGTGACCAAACCTGTCAATGAAGTCACACCGGAACCGACCCCTACCGATGCACCGACCCCGACTCCGGAACCGACCAACACTCCGACTCCGGAGCCAACCAACACCCCGACTCCGGAACCAACCAACACTCCGACTCCGCGACCGACAAACACTCCGACTCCGCGGCCGACCAACACTCCGACTCCGAAGCCGACCAAGGCTCCGACTCCGATTCCGACCAAGCCGGTAGCGGAAGACCCTACAACCGATAGAGAGAAATTTACTTATGTATCAATCGGTGACGAAGTCCGGGCAAAAGAACCGGCAATCAGCGCAGCTTACCCGGAAACACTTAGCAGCAGAATATACAACGAAAACGTAGAAGGGTTATACGAAGGCGAAGATGACATCATAACCAGTTTGAATTATTCCGCATTGCATTTTACAAAAGCACAACCACGGGACATCCGCCTGGTTGCACAGTCACACGATGGTGACTATATTACCCGTGCAACCTATGCGAAATATAAAGATGATTTCAGCGATACAGAAAAAGAGCGGACATTTTCTTTAGACTACTGCTATCTGGAATGTGGAGATACCATCGTCATTTCAAAAGACTTCCTCATGACACTGGAGGCCGGTGTATACGAGATTTACACTTATATGGAGGGATCTCGTTCCTCCGGTTGGCCAATTCTGGTTGTCATCCACGAGGAGGACGAACCGATAAAAAATTATCGTATACAATTTAACATGTCACGTAGTTATTACTCACCGGAACGTAAGAATGACGTGTTCTTTTACATGAATGGTGCCACCTCTCCGATCAAAGATGTTATTGTGGATTACGAGGTCATCGGAAAAGAATGCTATGATCTTATCTATGACGGTTACGGCATCGTATTCCACCCGGAATTCTTAGAAAACTACAAAGACCTTACATATTTGGAAGTTCTTGTACGTACAAAATCGAATCAAAAGGATGATCTGAAAATAATTTTCTTAAATGCCCTTGATTAACAAATAAAAAGACAGCCATCGGACCGGTGGCTGTCTTTCTCTCATTCTATTTACAACGTTGTCTTTTACTTCCAGTTATCCACTGCGCCGTGCTCTGCCGCAAAACAAGCTTTGTAATTCTCTACAAAAGCATCAAAGCCTGCCACATCTGCAGCATCCGGTGCCAAGGTGGTGCCGGTCTGACCTGCAAATACCTTGTCGTTTAAGTATGCGCTCAAACTCTCGCCCTCTGCCTTGTTTGCCATGTAAGCAGCCAGTACAGCCATACCCCACGGACCACCCTCGCTGGCGGTGTCCATAACGGTTACAGAAGTATTAAGCGCTGCTGCTAAAAGCTTCTGACCAACCACCTGAGTCTTAAACAGACCGCCGTGACCCATGATGCAGTCTACCTTTACGCCCTCTTCCTTAATCAAAATGTCGTTACCGATTTTGATGGTTGCAAGGGAAGATAAAATGTGGGTTCTCATAAAGTTTGCCAGACTGAACTTTGCATCCGGCTTACGTACAAACATCGGACGACCTTCCGCAAAACCGGTTACCGGCTCGCCGGAAAAGTAGTTAAAAGAAACCAGTCCGCCGCAATCCGCATCACCTTCCAGTGCCTTACGGTATAAGGTTCCGTACAAATCGTTCATATCTACACTCATACCGAAGGTATCCGCAAATTCCTTAAACAAATTTACCCAGGCATTCAAATCGGAAGTACAGTTGTTACAATGTACCATGGCTACCGGCTTACCATCCGGCGTAGTTACCATGTCGATTTCCTCGTGTACGCCCTCCAGATCCTTCTCCGTTACAATCATGGAGAAAATAGACGTACCTGCAGATACATTACCGGTTCCTACCGCTACCGCATTGGTTGCTACCATACCGGTACCTGCATCGCCTTCCGGCGGACAAAGCGGAATCCCTGCCATAAGCTTGCCGGACACATCCAGAAGCTTCGCACCCTCAGCAGTGAGAGCACCTGCCGCTTCACCTGCATTAAGCCTCTTCGGAAGAATGTCAGCCAGTTTCCAGGAGAATCCCTCGCCTGCCATCAGCTCGTCAAACTGAGCTACCATCTTCTGATTGTAGTCGTTGGTATTAGCATCAATCGGGAACATACCGGAAGCATCGCCTACACCCAGTACCTTTTCGCCGGTCAACTTGTAATGAATATAACCTGCCAACGTGGTAAAGAATGCCACATCCTTTACATGCTCCTCTTTATTTAATACCGCCTGATACAGATGGGAAATGCTCCATCTCTGCGGAATGTTAAAGCCTAATTTTTCGGTCAAAATTGCACTGGACTGTGCCGTAATGGTATTTCTCCAGGTACGGAACGGTACCAGTAAATTGTCGTCCTTATCAAATGCCAGATAGCCGTGCATCATTGCAGAAAAACCGATGGCGGAAAGCTTTGTAACCTCCACATCGTACTTTGCCTTTACATCCGCAACCATACTTGCGTAACAATCCTGCAAGCCACCCCAAATATCCTCTAAGGTATAGGTCCAGATCCCGTCCACCAGACGATTCTCCCAATCATGGGTACCGAGAGCCAATGTCTCGTGGTTTTCTCCAATCAATACAGCCTTAATTCTGGTAGAACCAAACTCAATACCGAGAGCTGCTTTTCCGTTTAAAATAATGTCCTTTGCGCTCATACCTTTCTCCTTTTCACCGTGTGATCTATACATGTTTGCAAGCCATATTCACTATAGCTGTACAACTCTGTACAATTTCTCAAAATATGCTTTTATTATACTGTATTTTCTATAATTTCGCAATCGATTTATCTCCAAACTACGGCTGTTTTCTTAACAACTTTCTATGCCATTGACCAACTTCTGTACAACTTCATCTGAAAGCACCACTCTATTTTTTCACAACCGCCCATTTCCCCTCTTCCACCACATACTGAAACTCGCTCAAATTCTCGTCCAACATTACCTCTAACAATTCCTTAAAATCGTTGACCAGATTGACCTTTTCCAAATCCTCTTTCTTTACCCAGTGTATGGCACCTTCCTCCGAGGAACTAACTTCACCCGAGAACTTATCCGCCACAAATAAAAACACAAGGTATCTTCCGCTTTCGCCGTTTTCTCCACTGATTGGAAATTGTTTCACTCCACATAACTTCGGATTATCCACAGTCAGTCCGGTCTCTTCCTGCATCTCACGTATTACAGCGTCCACAATGGATTCACCCGGCTCCACATGACCACCCGGCAGGGTAAATCCCTTCCAGTCCTTTTTGATTCTGTCCTGTAACAAATATTCATTGCCTCTTCGAATCAGGCATAATACCGTTAACTCTACTGTTTCTGTACGTTTCATCCTAGCCTCCCCTGCAAATGCATTTTTAATATGGCAAATCCCACCAATATTCCGATCACAAACCCAATCAGATGCACCACAATGGTCCCGATTCCAAGGAAACAACCGGCAATCACATAAAACACCAGATATCCTCTCTCATACCGGCTCAACTCCGCGAGTCCCTTCCCGCCTTTTGAAAAAAGCATCACACACAGCATGCCGAACAAAACAAAAATTCCAAGAGACGCCCCGATCATCCACCCTTCCGGGAATACCAGACACCATAAAAAAGCAGTCAACATAGTACCTAGATTATAAATCAAAAGCATCCTTACCGGTCCGATTTTCTTCTCAATTTTAGTTCCAATCATCTCCAATGCCGCCATGTTTCCTGCCAAGTGAATCACCCCCATATGAAGGTACCCGCAGGTCAAAAGCCGCCACCATTGTCCCTGTTCAAAAACAAGTGTAAGAGATGCCTCTCCGTAGTCCTTTACATGACCGCCACCGGTTAGAAAAATCCAGAATCTGTTTCCACCGCCCACCGCTACATTCACGATAAATGCCAGCACTGTGATGATTGCCACATAAAAAGTGACTGTCGTTCTTTTTCTCATCTTCTCAAAACACCCCATCTCTGATCCTTTTCTATTTCACAACATCTACTTCAATTCCTCAAAAAATTCGAGAATCAGCGCATTCGTATCGATTCCGTTTATATCCGCCTCCGGCCAGCCATGCTGTCCGTCTCCTACAAACAAATGCCATATTTGTGATTTCTTTTCTCCGCTTCCGTACTTCGACAACACAGACTTCTTTCCCATTACAACTTTTTCCGCAACATCTAATCCATTGGATTCCGCCCAGTACTCCATCACATCTTCGATTGCCGGTGCCAATGCATACTCTGCACTGCCGTCACTGTTTTTCGGAACAACGTCATCCTTTTCCCCGGTAATCTGAAATACGCTTACATTGTTTGACTTATTGCGATTATTCCAAACACGCTCAGACATCATTCCCGCCACGCTTACTACTGCGGAAAAGGTATCAGAGGCTTCCATCGCAAGTCTGTGTGTCATAAATGCCCCGTTGCTGAATCCCACTGCGTAAGTCCGTGTACTGTCAAATAAATACTCTTTCTGTAAATACTCCGCCAATGCCACAAGAAACTCCAAATCTCGATTACCGGTACTGCTTATGCCCGAATTCCATCCGCTTGAGGATGTGACATCTCCCGGATTTGGCGCTCCCGCCACATATACTACTCCATACCCCATCGCATTGGCCTCTTCTTCAAAATGCACCGAGGTGCGAAAGCCTTCCGGCGAACCACCGTATCCATGCAGCATAAGAACTAGTGGAGCCCCTTCTGTCTGTTCCGGCAAATCCAAAAGAAACTGATGCTTCACGCCGTCAAAAGTGCAGGAAAACGTATTGTCCTTTTCCTGCACAATCTCGTCTAAGTTCCATATCTGTGTTTCTTCTCGGGCACACCCGTAAAAACATGCAAGCACCCCCATGACAAGACAAAAAGCTATGATTCTTTTCATACAATTTCCCACCCCTTATTTACTAAACAATCTCTTTTACCATTTCGTATCTGCTTCCTTCTTCTTTGCAGATTTTATAGCCAAGTCGGTCATACAATCGAAAAGCTCCTTCATTCGATTTTTCCACATGAAGAAACACTGTTGTCATATTGATATCTTTTGCAAATTGTTCCGCAGTCTTAATCAAATGTGTGCCAATCCCCTGATTCTGATGATCAGCCTGAACCGATATATCATCCAAATAAATGAACTCGTCCTCTTTGCGATGTACTTCTATAGCTAAATAAGCCACTACCACGCCTTTATCTTCCGCCACACAAATCCAATCTTCGCTCTCCCCTAAGTAGTCGTCCAAGTCTCCCTCTTGGTAGCCCTTTACATCCTCTGTGTGGTAAATGCTCATCAGCATTTCAATAAATAACTGCTCAATTTTTTCTTTATCCTCTACTGTTGCTTTTCTTAATTTCCAAACCATACTAATCTCCCTTGAACAACACATTTACTCTACCGTGTATCTCATCAACACCGCATGCTCCCTCGGTTCCTCATAGTAATTCTTCCGAAGCCCGATTTCCTCAAAACCAAACTTGGTATACAGAGCCCTTGCCGGAACATTGCTTTCCCGTACTTCAAGGAAAAACTCCGCTACTCCTCGGGATTTTCCTTCCTCCATAAGTGCCGTAAGCATCCCGGTTGCCACGCCCTTTCCCCGAGCCACCGGAGCGGTACACACATTGGTGATATCTGCTTCTTCTCCGGTACAAAGAAGGACGCAGTATCCCAACAATGCGTCCGCTTCCTTTGCTATAATTACAATATAATTTTCATCCGACAGCGTTTTAAAAAAGGCATCATAACTCCACGGTCTGGAAAAGTTCTCCACTTCCAGGGCCGCTACTGCCGCCACATCTTCCTCTGTCATTTGTCTGATGGTCCAAGTTCTATCCAAACTCTATCTCCTTCTGCGAATCTCACGCATTATACTTCTTTCTCAAACCAGATTTCGACGAAAAAATTCTATTCAAACATGCAGTTTCAGCAAATCAACTCTTTCTAAGCCTGCTCTGCCCGTTCCTTTTCTTCCCGTTCCCGTTCCGCCTGGGACTTACGGAGATAAGTCGGCACAAATTCTGCCGCCGTCTGGGTCTTTCCTTCCTTTGCGTACACAAACGCACAAGCTGCCAAAGATGCCGCCCGCTGCTTACTCATATGTACCGGCGCAAAAGAAAACGCAACCTCTGTCTTCTCAGAAAGCACGGTACGATATGCATCCGCACCATCTCCCAAATAGATTACCGGCTGCCCCATGCGATTCACTTCCGCAATAATATCCTCCACTGCCATCGCTTCCTGGGCAAACAGGCAATCCATGGTCTCCGTTTCCTTATTCCACCGATACAAGCCCGTATACACCTGCGACCGTCTGGCATCCATAAGCGGACAAATCACCGCCTCACTTCCGCAGAAATTCCATGCCAATGCCTCCGTAGTCGGCACCGCAATGAGTGGCTTAGCTAGGGCCTGTCCCAGCCCCTTTGCCGTAGCAGACCCGATACGAAGGCCCGTAAAGGACCCCGGTCCTGCCGTTACCGCAATGGCATCAATCTCTGAAAGCTCCGTCTCCGTCATCTTCACAATTTCGTCAATCATAGGAAGTAACGTCTGGGAATGGGTCTTTTTATAGTTGGTTGTGTACTCGGCTAACACCGCATCCTCTGTGGCCAGGGCCGCAGATGCAATGAGTCCCGAACTGTCAATGGCCAAAATCTTCATAGTCTTCACCTCGCGGTTTTATTCGGAAACGGTAATCAAACGATAGTCCGTCCCCTTTTGCAACTCCTTGCTGATGCAAATCTTAATGGCATCCGCCGGAATCAGTTCCTCGATTAATTCCGCCCACTCAATCATGCAGGCCCCGTCTCCGTAAAAATAATCCTCGTAACCGATTTCCTCCATCTCCTCCGGCTCCTCGATACGATATACATCAAAATGGTAAAACGGCAAGCGCCCCTTATACTCCTGCACAATGGTAAAGGTCGGGCTGTTTACCGTATCGGTAACACCGAGGCCCACGGCAAATCCCTTGGTAAACACGGTTTTGCCCACACCAAGGTCACCGGATAAACAGTATACCGCCCCCGGCTTTGCCTCTTCCCCTAACTTTTTCCCGAGGGCATAGGTTTCCTCTGCCGAAAAACTCTCAAATCTCATACAAACTCCTTCAATCTGATCACTGCATTTACTGAATACTCTTTCCTGCCACCTTTTCCGATAAATGCGCCTTAAACAGTTCTCTTACCTCATTTTCACACTCTGTAAGGGCACGCTTCGGCCAAATGCAAGCATACATTCTGCCGGTATACACCAAAATTTGAGACTTATATTCTCTGATCTGGAATACATCCTCCCAGGTGAAGGACTGGGCCTCTTCTCCCTGGCTTAAGGTGATGCCTTCGTCGGTCAGCACATAGTCCAGCGGCTTTTTGAACACTTCATTTCTCAAAACCTGTTTTCTTGCTCTGTTATAGAGCTGCAACGGATGTACCACCGTAAATAACAATGCTACGAAAATCAGTGCTATCGTCTTTACCGCGTCCCCCTTGCCAAAGCCTGCAATGAGCAACCCAATCGCACCGAAGGTCACAATGGCATCCGCGATTAACGGTATCCCACGATAGGAATGATGAAATAAAAAGGTAAACATATCCTTTACCGTTATCTGTACCGAAAACTTAACTTCTTTCATGAACTTAGCTCCTTTCCGTTCCCCTTCTCCCCCTACAAATCTATACCTGCAAAATCCAACCGATGACACCTTGCGGCAGTCGTTCTTCCATCGGTGTCCCGTCATCAAACATCAAATTGGCGTGCATGGAATTGACCAGACAATGCTGTCCCATTTCTACGCCGAAGTTAATGGAGGCGATACCGCCGTCTCCGTTCTTTGTCCACTTCGGGAAATAGAGGAACTTATGCTTCATCTGTTCCAGACGCTTCACCCGCGGACGGATTTCTGTTTCAAAATCATGGAATTCGTCATGGGTGGAAATCGCAAAAAACAAATGCACATCATTGGCATCAAACTCGTCTAACACTGCATCCTCCGGAATCGCACTTGTTCCAATCGGTACACAGCCGTCAAAAAATGCCGGATCCTGTTCTACTACCTTAAAGCAGAAAGTGGCACCGCTGGAATTACCCATAACAATCTTTTTCCCAATGGTCTGCTCCCGTTCCGCAGAAAAGACTTTCACCAAATCCACCACCGGTTTCGTATAGGCTCCGGTGTGCCAGGTTCCGCTGACGGAACCGTCTGTATCCCTGTATTCATTGGCAAGAGGAATCAGTACGTAAGCACCACCGAGCATCTCCTGATACTTCGGAGATGCAAACAACTCTCCGCCGCTGTAATTGATGCAAATATCTCCCTCCAACGCATTGGAGGTCCCATGTAAGAACACCAACAGCGGATACTTTTTATCCTTCGGATACCCATGCTCCGTCGGGTCATAGTAATAATATCTCAGACCTCCGATTTCCGGTACATCAAAGGTTTCCTTATGGTATAGATGAAAATACTCGCCCACCTTATAGGTTGCGGCATAACTGATAAATTCATCCCCGGTAAGCTCATTGGCCCACGGTGGGGTCGGTTGATTTTCCATTCGGATTTCCTCCTTATAAGATCATCGTAAGCTGAATTCTCTTCTTCTGCAAATCTACACTCATTACCTTTACATCCACGATGTCGCCGACACTGACTGCATCAAGCGGATGCTTAATAAAGCGTTCCTTGGACATCTGGGAAATGTGTACCAGACCATCCTGATGCACACCGATATCTACGAATGCACCGAAATCGATGACATTACGCACCGTACCCTTTAAAATCATACCCTCGGTCAAATCCTTCATTTCCAGTACGTCGGTACGAAGAATCGGCTTCGGCATTTCTTCACGCGGGTCACGGCCCGGCTTCTCTAATTCCTTGATAATATCGGTCAATGTAATCTCACCGATACCAAGTTCTTCCGCCAAAGCGGTCTTATTCTTAATCTGACGGGAAAGACCGGACAAACCGCTACCGGTTGCAACGTCCTTTCCGTTCTTATCATTTCCGCTCTTCTTCGGCTCGGAATCCTCCTCTGCCGGGGCGGTAAAGTTGCCACCGTTCATTGCCGCCATCAGCGCCTGTGCCATCATGGTGTTTCCACCTTTCACACGAAGACGGTTGTCCTTCTCCCGGTTACGCTTCGGAGTATCGTCCTTCTTCGTGGCCTTTTCCGCACGAGCCTGCAACTCCTTCTGCTCTGCCTGTACTTTCTTAATGTCTGCTGCGGTATAACCGAGCTTTTCAAGAAGCTTTTCCGCAGCGTCGTAGGACTCCGGATGTACACTGGTGGC
>JAZNBY010000234.1:0-7900 GCA_045587325.1 Lachnospiraceae bacterium
AGTGACTCATTATTCACCGCGACAAATCTATTACATCATAAAGGAAGCAACCGGAATGCCGGTTATGAGCTATATTCGTTATAGACGGCTGATAAATGCGGCAGCTGAAATTGCCCGGGGGCGAAAGCTTATTGATGTTGCGGTAGATTACGGTTTTGAGACACAAGCCGGTTTTTATAAGGCATTTCTTTTACAAGTTGGATGTTCACCGAAAGAGTATCAATATCATGAACAGCTTCATTTGGTTCAAAGAAATTATCCTTCCATTGAAAAATTAGCTATGGAGGAACTTATAATGGATGAAATCAAGATTCGTAAAGTGAGGCAAAGCGATGTCCGCAGTATTTGGGAAAATATTTTTTCAAGGAACACGCCGGAAGAAGTGGAACAACGAATTGCGGAAAGTATAACGGAGATGGAGGCCGGAAGAAGAATTCATCTTGTGGCGATGCTTGAGGAAAATGTAATCGGAAATATTATGCTGATAAAAGAACAGTACGTATTATATTCACATCGATGTAATTTGGCGGATGTTGTAGTAAATCCGGCATTCCAAAAACAAGGACTGGCGACAAGATTGTTTGAAGAAGCATGTAAGTATGCATCAGAACTGGATTTTTCTTATGTAACCACAACCTGTCGAGGAGACGGAACAGAACTTTTTTACAAGTCGTTGGGGATGCAGGAATGCGGAAGAATTCCGCACGGGATTTATGAGCCTTGGGGAGAGTTTAAGAAGTATGATGAGATAATTTTGTTGAAAGAACTGTAATATGAATTGTTAAAGAGGACGACTATGAAGTCGTCCCTTTACTATGCCCTTGAATTACACAGAAAAGTCTGCTATGATAAAAATGTCGAAACAAACTACATTGGAGGCTGGACCATGCGTATACGAATCGCCATCGTGGAAGACGAAGCGGAACAGTATGAATATGTGAAGAAATTATTGACTGAATGGTCGGAACAAAGCGGCGAAAGTATTGCAGTGACTCATGTGACCTGTGCGGAGGAGTATCTGGTCAGCTATAATCAGCCGGATACCTTTGATGTGTTATTTTTGGATGTGTATATGAAGCAGATGAACGGCATGGAGCTGGCAAAGGAGATACGGAAGTACGATAGAGATGTGCAGATGGTGTTTTTGACGGGGGTATCCGATTATGTATTTGAAGGATACGAAATCGGTGCGGTACGGTATCTGTTAAAGCCGATAGAACGGGAAAAACTTACGGAAACTCTGGCAGTTTGTCTTGATAAAATAAAGCAAAAAAATGATGATTATATCTCTTTTAAGTATCAGGGGGAAATCATTCGACTCCTTCGATCAGACATTTTTTATGTTGAGGTATATGGGCATTACCTTCGTATGGTAACGAGAACAGATACCTTCGAGTGGAAGGACAGTCTGCAAAGCATGAGAAGTAAGCTGGATACGCGACGGTTTGTGGAGGCAAACCGTTCCACCATTGTGAATTTGGAATATGTAAATAAAATTACAAGAGAAGAGTGTTTGTTGGAAAATGGCACTTGTATTCATGTTAGCAAGGGTGCCTATAAAGGTTTAAACGAGGCTTTCATGAGCTTCTATGTGGGTTAGAACATGACAGAGGGAGCGACAAAAGGAGTTTACGTGTATGTTTGGTCGATACGAGAGAAAAATACTGGAATTTCAAAGAAAAGCCATGGAAAAACAGGTGGCAGAGGTCAATGAAATCTACATGACCATGCGGGGCTGGCGACATGACTATCATAATCATCTCCAGAAGCTCTCTGCACACCTTGCGGAAGGACAGATTGAGGAAGCGAAGAAGTACATTGGGGAACTGGGAGAAAGTCTGGATGATATTAAAACGAAGTATCAGACCGGAAATGTCAGCCTGGATGCGATTTTAAACAGTAAATTGTCCATTGTGGAGAAGGAACGGATTGCCATAAATTGTAAGGTGGAAATAGGGGAGAATCTTACGGTATCGGATATTGACTTATGTATTTTGTTGGGAAATCTGATTGATAATGCGGTGGAGGCTTGTCGTGGAATTCCCGCAGAAGATGAGCGGTTTTTAAGAATCTATATGTGTATCCGGAAGCAGCAGCTGTATATTTCGGTATCCAATGCCACCAATGAAGTCATCCGTAAGCTGGATGCGGAGTATATTTCAAAGAAACGTGGGGACCATGGACATGGTTTGAAACGTATTAATATTGTGGTGGACAAATACGGTGGTTTTATCAAAAGAGCCAATGAACCGGGAGTGTTTGCTACGGAAATTATGCTTCCGTTATAAGAGTTTCATGGATAAAATGACGTTTGTGCACGAAAAAATGCAATTCGTGCACTTTTTTTATCATAGTTAAATTTTGTGTTATGATGTAAAAGAAGAAATTTGATAAGGTATTTTGTATGAAGGGAGAAGAGGATGAAGAAAGAAGAAAAGAAGTATTCCTTATTTGGGAACATAAGGTATGCGTACAAAACTTTATTTCAAAAATGCGGATGGATGCGCCTTGGTGTACCCGGAACTATACTGATTCATTTGGTGAGTAGTATTTTACATACGGTAACACTTTCCGTTCTTGTGGCCAGTATTACGGAATACGGAACTGTCGAGCACTTTATGCTTGTTGTGAGCGGACTGCTGGTGTTGTATCTGGCATTTTATTATTTGGGCGATTTTACGAATCGGTGGAGTTCTTTCTATTATGAAAATGCGCAGAACCGGGAGTTCTTAATGCGACTGGTGCGAAAAACGTTGACGGCAGATTATGAAAATGTGGAATCTCCTTCTAAGCAGAGAATGCTCCTTAAGGCCACCCATGCAGTACATATGTACAGACAGGGTGTGAATCAGATGTATGTACATATTCCGTTTGTGATTTCTAACATTCTTGGGATGGTGTTGTATGCGTTGACGATTACCTTTATTGATTATCGTATTTTGCTTGTTATTCTCGGTATGTTTGCGATAAATACCTTCTTGGATTCCTTTAAGAGAAAATACATTGCAAATACCATGGAGGAGCAATACAGGATTTGGGGAAGATTCTATTATCTGACACAACAGTCTATATCGGTACCTAACGGAAAAGATATTCGTATATACAATATGGCGGACTGGATTAAAAGTGGATTTGATCGTCTGGTAGGGGAAAATAAGGAACTCACGGTAGGGAAAATGAACAGAGTTCTTTTATCAAAAACGACGGAAACCATACTTGCGGCCGGAAGAGACATCCTTGCTTATGTAATTTTAATTGTTCAAGTGATTGAGGGAAGGATAACCATTGCGGAGTTTACGTTAGGGTTAAGTGTGGTAGCCGGGTTATCCGGATGGCTCGGCGGAATCCGTTATCATATGGGGGAATTACTGGAAGGAAATCACATGATGTGTCAGTATCGAAGAATGATGGATTATCCGAATACCTTTTTAAGAGAGGAAGGAAAACCGGTTCCGAAGGAATGGTGGTCCGGGAAGCTTCCGGAAATTGAGTTTCGCCATGTGAACTTTCGGTACGAGGATTGTGAGGAGGATATCCTAAAGGATGTCAGTTTCACCATTAAGCCGGGAGAGCGCATTGCACTGGTAGGGCATAACGGTGCAGGAAAAACGACGCTGGTAAAACTGTTATGCGGTTTTTATCATCCGACTTCCGGTGAAATTTTAATCGGCGGGATTTCTTTGGATGAGTTGAATCTAAACGAATACCATGAGCTGTTGGCTACTATCTTCCAAGATGTAAATACATTACCGATTTCTATTGCCGGAAATGTATCGGGAAAGACGGAGGAAGAGACAGACTTAGAAAGGGTCAGAACTTGTCTCATGCGTGCAGGATTATGGAAAGATATAGAAGTAATGGAAAAGAAGGAGTTTACGAACATTTCCCAGGCACTGGACCCGGAGGGAATCCAGCTTTCCGGAGGAATGGTGCAAAAACTGATGTTAGCCCGTTGTATTTATAAAGATGCACCGATTCTTGTGTTAGATGAGCCTACCGCAGCATTGGACCCGATTGCGGAAAGCAATATGTATCAGGAGTATGACAAGATTACAAAAAATAAGTCAGCCCTGTTTATTTCCCATCGATTGGCAAGCACGAAGTTCTGTGACCGGATCCTGTTTATGGAACAGGGGCGCATTTTAGAGGACGGAACACATGATGGGCTGCTTCAAAAGAGCGGAAAATATGCGGAAATGTTTGCGATTCAGAGTGAGTATTATAAGGAAGGAGGCGAAGCAGACCATGAAGAAGTACTTGCGTGAAATAAAAAAGAATCTTAGCTATATTTATAAACTTGCGCCCTCTTATCCGGCCTTTAGCATTGTGAATATGCTGTTAAAAAGAGTGAATCCCTTTATTACAATGATTCTGAGTGCGAAGATTATCGATATGATTCTTCTTGGGACAGAGAAAAGGGAAATTTATAAAGTGGTTCTTCTTATGGTGGGGAGTGTTCTTGTTATCAGTTTGCTTTGTCACCTGCTTGACCATATGCTGGAAGTCGGAAGGTGTTTGGTTTCCGACCGAAAAAGACGGGATATTGGTTATAAGGCCATGAAGTTAGACTATGAGATATTGGAACGGAACAGTACCATGGAGCAGATTTCCAAGGCTGATAGTAATACGGATGCCGTGGGGGGACTGGGAGGCTACCTTCAAAAGACCGTGAATCTTTTTGGTGCGTTCCTTTCCTGTGTGGCTGCACTGGTGACCATGGGTGGGTTACTGACTACTTCTCAAACTACGGGAGATGGATTTTTGCATGCATTTTTCAGTTCTAATATAAGCTATGCAGTGTTGCTTGTACTGGTTTGTATCAGTATTGTCATAAACAGCAGATGCCAGGAAAAGCAGGAGAAGATACAATATGAAAGTTCTCAGGCACAAACCTTAAGCGGAAGAATCTATTGGTTGTTTTTCAATTTGATGAGTGATTATCCTCTGGGAAAGGATATCCGAATCTTTAAAATGCAGGATGTGATTGAGAAAAACGGTACACAGGCACGGGATGAGATTGAGCGTGTGCAGAAAAAGGCAATTCGTGATGGATTAAAAGTTTCCGTAGGAGAGCTTCTTTCCCAAAATATTTTTATCTTCGCAGCTTACTTTTTTGTCGGAATGAAAGCAGTATACGGTATGATCAGTGTGGGTGATGTGGCAATGTACAGTGGAGCGATTATTCTGCTTCAGAGGGAAGTCAGCAATCTGTTTGGTATCTGGATTGAACTGAAAACCCATAACACTTATCTGAAAAGTTATACGGAGCTGATGGAAATTCCAAATGAGAAATATGAAGGAACCATTCCGGTGGAAAAGCGCCTAGATCATGAGTATGAGTTGGAGTTTCGAAATGTATCCTTTCATTATCCGAATACCGACAGATTAATTTTAAAGAATATTTCATTTAAGTTGACTACAGGAAAGAAAATGGCGATTGTAGGCGCCAATGGTGCCGGAAAAACCACGTTCATAAAACTTCTATGCCGTTTGTATGATCCTACGGAAGGTCAGATTTTGTTAAACGGAATTGATATAAGAAAATATGACTATGAGGAATATATCCGGTTATTCTCCATTGTGTTTCAAGATTATAAGATATTTTCTTTTTCCGTGGCGGAAAATGTGGCTGCAGGACCGGAATATGATGAAGAACGTGTTGTGGAATGTTTAAAAGAGGCCGGAATCTATGAACGTGTCAACCAGATGAAGTATGGTATTGAGAGTAGGTTGTTAAAAGACCAACAGGATAATGACCAGGAGGGTATCGAGATATCCGGAGGAGAGAAGCAAAAGATTGCGCTAGCCCGTGCGTTGTATCGGGATGCACCCCTTGTTATCTTAGATGAGCCTACCAGTGCACTGGATCCGTTGGCGGAACAGGATATTTATCAGCGATTTAATGAGATGGTTTCCGAAAAAACTGCGATTTTTATTTCTCATCGTATGAGCAGTTGCAGATTTTGTGATGAAGTAGTGGTGTTTGATGAAGGAGAAATCGTGGAAACCGGGCGTCATGAGGAATTGGTAGCAAATACAGGCGGTGTATATCATAAAATGTGGGAAGCCCAGGCACAGTATTATACTTAACATAAAATATGATTAGTTGAATAAGGGAAAAGACTCTTGTGTAAAATAGCAGGAGTCTTTTTCATTGACAAAAAGGAAAGAATTAGGTATAGTTTATAAAGGGAGAATTTGTATATTGAACTTAGGGGAGAAGGAGTAGCAGATGAAGCTTATCAGAGCATGGAAAAAACTTTTAAAGTTTTTGTTACATCGTGCGGTAATCGTCGGTGTGCTTCTTTTGTTGCAGATTATCTGGATGGTAGTGAACCTGACGGAACTTGCGGCATATTATCCGATTGTATATAATGGGCTCAATATACTTAGTTTGTTGGCAGTGCTTGCGGTAGTAAATGCCAGGGACAACCCTTCCTATAAGCTTGCATGGGTAATTCTGATTCTGGTGTTTCCTCTGTTTGGCGGTGCCATGTACCTGATGTTTTCCGGATGGCTTCCGTCAAAGAAGCTGAGAAATAAGCTTTTGAAAGCGGAGAACCAGTTACGTCCGTTTATGAAACAGGATGAAGCGGTGTTTGAACAGTTAAAAGAACTTGATCCTGTAGCAGCGGGACAGGCAAGATATATCAGGGATTTTGCCAAGTTTCCGGTGTGGAATGACAGTACGGTTCGTTATTTTAAATGTGGAGAAGAGAATTTTCCGGTATTGCTTGAGGAATTGAAAAAGGCGGAGCATTTTATCTTTTTGGAGTATTTCATTGTGGAAGAAGGAGAAATGTGGAATGCCATTCTGGAAGTGTTGAAGGAAAAAGCCGCAGCCGGTGTGGATGTCCGCATGCTTTATGATGATTTGGGGTCCGTGTTTGTGCTCCCGTATAAGTATTACCGGACATTAGAGTCTTACGGAATCAAATGTGAGGCTTTTAATAAGTTTGTTCCGATATTTTCCCTCGTGATGAACAATCGTGACCACAGAAAGATTCTGGTGATTGACGGTCACACGGCATTTACCGGAGGAATCAATCTTGCGGACGAGTATATCAATAAAAAAGATAAGTTCGGATACTGGAAGGATACCGGCATCATGGTAAGGGGCGAAGCCGCAGTGAATCTAACGGCTATGTTTCTGACGGTATGGAATGCGGTACGGCCTACGGATACCGAGTTTTCGCCCTTACTTCCTCATGCATACCATTCCGGTATATTTAAGGGGGATGGTTATATCCAGCCTTACGGAGATTCGCCTCTTGATAAGGAGGTTGTAGGGGAAAATGTCTATTTGAACATGATTTCCGCAGCAAAAGAGTACTTGTATATCTTTACCCCTTATTTGATTGTAGATAACGAGATGATGACAGCACTTTGTCTTGCGGCGAAACGAGGTGTGGATGTACGTATTGTAACTCCGGGAGTTCCGGATAAGAAGATTGTGTTTTGGCTAACCCAGTCCTATTACCGGCAATTGATTGACAACGGTGTAAAGATTTATCGGTATTTACCGGGATTTATTCATGCAAAGGTGTTTGTTTGTGATGATATTTATGCTACGGTAGGCACCATCAATCTGGATTATCGGAGCTTGTATTTACATTTCGAATGTGGTGTGTTTTTGTGTCACTGCAGTGAGATTGAGCGAATCAAGGAGGATACCATTGAAACGATGGAACAGAGTAAGCTGATAACGAAAGAACAGGCGCGAAGAAAACTGCCGGTGCGGTTGGTACAAGCCATCCTGCGGGTGTTTGCGCCCCTGTTATAAATATGAATAAAATGAATGGAGGATATAGGAATGGCAATTCGTATTGACGGAAAGGTGATTTCCACTCAGATTAAGGATGAATTAAAGGAGAAGGTGGCTGCACTTAAGGCAGAAGGT
>JAZNBY010000235.1:0-2677 GCA_045587325.1 Lachnospiraceae bacterium
AAAACACATCGGTCACACCCAGATTCTGCAATCCTCCCGTTAAATCTATACTGGAATTTACATCGAATTTCGGAACGGAAAGGTTAATGGTCAGTCCTTTGCTCTTTTCCCATATGCCGCTTCCAAACAAGAACTCCATTACCTCTGGGTCGGAAAGCAGCTCTTCCGGAGTAATTCCTTCATCCGGCAAAACAAAGGTCATTTCACATCCACCCCGATAATCATGAAAACTCTTGCTTACTGCCGAAAAGTGCTCTCCCCAGTAATAGGCTCCTGAATTGCTTCTGTTCATGAAATCACAGGTTATTTCCGTCTCACCGTAAAAAATACCAGGTTCTGTCCGTGCTTTGGAAAATTCATCCGTCCAACGGGCCTTGAAATAGATGGTAGACGCCAATGCAACAACAGTACTCGGGTCCAAGGCAACACCCTTTACCGCATCTTCCAATAAACCTCCCGTTTGTTTGTTTAACCAGTCTCTGAGAGCCTGACTATAGGCATCCTCTTCCGGATTGCCACAATAGGACGATGCATAATAGGTCTTTGCCAGTTCTGCAAAGGCCTCTTTCTTGTATTCGATGTTTTCATTCAACCATAAGGAGTTTGCAAGAATACTGGTTACCTGTCCGTCATCGCTGTAATTGGAGTTCCAGATTGAGACAACATCCTTACGAAGCTGCTCAATGGAAGAAGTTCCCAAAAGGGACAAAATCTGTTCTCTGCTTTCTCCATTTGTGGTCTCGGCTAGCAGAGCCAGCGCCATATACAGATTTAACGGAGAATATACGATATTCTCACCTTCTTTGCCGCTCAAAAACTCTTTTATGCTGGTTTCAAAAAAGGAAGTTAAATCAATGGACTTATCATAATACTCCCGCCGCTTGTCTTTATCCGCCTGCCACAGATCATTCGCAGCATAATAGGCATCCCAATCATCATTCTCCATATAATCTTCTTCGTACGGCATTTTGTTCATGCTCGGATACACTGCCTCTGCCATTGCATAAGCATTCTTTGCAGGCTTTCCCGGTATTCCTTTGGCTAAAATTCCGATGCCCAGTGCCATCACAAGCAATGCTGCCACAGCTCCGTAAAAAGGCTTTCTCTGGTAAAGTTTCTTTCGTTTTACTCTATTTGCTTTCTCTACCATAGCATCGTCTGCCATTCCGATGGCATCAAATAGTTCTTCCGGCTTCATTAAAATCCCTCCTTTTTCAAATGTTCGTGTAGTTTTTCACGTATATGAAACAACATGGATTTTACCTTGCCTGTACTAAATCCAAAGCGTTTTCCCAACTCCTCCATGGAGTCTCCATACCAATATCGTCGTAAAAACACCTGTTGTTTCTCCAAAGATAAGTTCCCCAGAAAGGCATTAACGCTGTTTGCCAGTTCCTTCAACTCTATTTGCGATTCTACGGATTCCTTCGACGGAACACATTCCGCAAGCTCGTCCAGCAAAATCGGATACTCTCCGCCACCTCGTTTTTCTGCATGATTCCTTCTGAAACGATCCACGGACAGCCGTCGTGTAATCCTACCCAAAAAAGCAGATAAATAATTCGGTTTGTGTGGCGGAATGCTATTCCAAGCCTCCAAATAAGTGTCGTTTACACTTTCTGCCGCATCTTCCTCATTATGTAGCAGACGATATGCAATGGAATAACAGAACTTTCCGTATTTTACATCGGTTTCTTTAATTGCCTGTTCGGAACGCTCCAGATACAGTGCAACAATTGCTTCATCCTCCATGTATTCCCCTCCTGACGTCGTCCTTCCTCTATATAGTCGTATTATTTTCTTTGTAGTTGCAACTTAATTTTATCAAAAGGCTGTTTTTCTTTCAAGCATACAGCGAAAATCATACTATTTTCCATGTTTTTTTGATTTTTTACTTGAATTTTAGAACAAACAGTATTACAATTAAGCCCGCACAAAGGAGGCAAACCAAATGAAACCGAAATTATTCAGTGTTATGAAAAAATATTCTACCAAACAGTTTTTCTTAGATATGAAAGCCGGTATTATTGTTGCAATTATTGCCCTGCCGCTTTCTATCGCATTCGCTCTCGGATGTGGCGTTTCTCCGGAAAAAGGCATTTATTCTGCGATTATTTCCGGTATGATTGTAGCATTTTTAGGCGGTAGTCGTGTACAGATTACAGGCCCTACCGGCGCGTTTATTGTGATTACCCAGTCCGTTATTGCAGGCTATGGCACAAAAGGACTGATTGTTGCTACGATTATGGCCGGAATTATTCTTATTCTTCTTGGTGTATTTCGTTTAGGTAAATTAATAAAGTTTATACCATCCCCGATTACCATCGGATTTACAGGTGGTATCGCCATCACGATTGCAACGCTGGAAATCAAGGATTTTCTCGGATTTAACATTCCATCCATGCCAACATCCTTTCTCGGCAAGTGGCATATCTATTTTAAAAATATTACGTCCGTAAATTGGCAGGCTCTTGTGTTAGGCTTAGTCAGTATTCTGATTCTGATTATCTGGCCTAAGATAAACAAGACCATCCCAAATTCCTTTGTTGCGCTTGTAATCGGTACTGCCGCTACCTATTTCCTTAAACTTGACGTAGCACTGCTTGGAGATATTCCGAAATCTATTTCTGTTGCGGATTTTAGCGGTCTGGATATCGATACAATCTTCAATCTCATG
>JAZNBY010000236.1:0-16433 GCA_045587325.1 Lachnospiraceae bacterium
GCTTGGCCTCCGACTTCTTCCATAATACCGTCCACGCAAACCAACCGCAGGTCGTTTACGATTTTGCTCAGTTCCACCATATACTCCGGATTGTATTCTTCAAAAAACGTTTCCGCAAAAGCCTTCATCTCCGGCGTGACAAAGTGAGGGTTCCATTCACTCAATGCCTCAATGACCGCGTCCAGGTTGCGTACCATGTGCTCCAGATACTCCACCGTGGCAATGTTGCGTCTGCCCTGGTCCGCACTGCTGCCGTAGCCCTGTTTTGCCTTGGCATTGACAAATCTTGCAATGTCCTTCATGGCATTCTTTACCACTTCGTAAAAGCCGGCCAGCCGGTCATAGTCTGCCAAAGCTTCCTTTATCATCTGCTGGCGGTAATACACCTCCTGCTCCGTCATAAGAGGGGTCAGCATTACCTTTTTCATCGTTTCGCAGATATATTCGTCCCGTTCCTTCGCAACTTTTACCGCGAGCCCTGCGTCCTCTTCATCATCATACAGGGAGCCTGCCGCCCGGAACAACAGATGCAGATTCAAATCCTTACAGATTTCTTCCCGGTCAAAATAACTTTTGTCTTTTCCCCATTCTCTGTCCCGATATAATAACGTTACCTTCATACGACACCCCTCTCATTCAGACGACCGCAAAGTTCCTCGTAGCCCAGCCGGTGCTTTTCCACAATATCTCCGGCATATCCGATGCCCTCCGCATCCTTTCTGACAATCTGAAACGTACGCTTTCTGTGGTCGTGTTCATCCGCCAATGCCACCAGGCTTGCCACCTGTTCCCCGGCCTTTGTCAGTTCCGCAATATGGGTTACGTACACGCCCAGACATTCTTTGTCAATAAAATGCTGCAACACTCTTTGCCCCATCACGAAGGCATCATAGGTAGCCGCCGTGGTAAACAATTCATTTAACACTACAAAACAGTTCTTACGTTCATCTTCCATCATCGGAGCCAGACGGATCAGTTCTTCCTTTAATTTACCTCTGCCGCTTTCCAGACTTTCTTCCACGGAAAAATGGGTGAGCAGAGACGTAAAATACGGTACCACTGCCGATTCCGCCGGTGCCGCCAGTCCCATCATGGCAAAATACACCAGTTGTCCCAGACTTCTGGCAAAGGTGGTCTTACCACCCTGATTCGGTCCGGTTACCACAAAAAAGCGCTCCCCTTCCCGGTACTGCACCGAATTGCTTACCACTTCTTTTTCCTCAAAGCGGTTTTTCCTTGCCAGGGCCAGGTCGTATACTTTATGGGCCAGATACGTGCGTCCCGGTTTTACCTCCGGGATACAAAAATCGCATCCTCTGCCTTCCATATCCGTCTGGAACAGGGAATACACCAGATAATAATGCAATTCTTCTTCGATACGATACACATCTTCCTCTATAATTTCTTTATAGGTCTCGTAAAAGGAATCCAGCTTTCGGAACACTTCCGGATGCTGTCTGCGATACATTCTCACGATTTCCGTTTCCAAAAAGCCCAGTTCTTCATTCCCCGCAAAAGGACTCGGAATCAGATAATCCTGCAAAAGTCCGTCTTTGGTGACTCTGTCCGAAACCATGTCCGGAAACAGCTCTTTCAACCGGTCGAAATAGAACTTTTCTTCCTGCATGGATCGTATGGTCAGCTTACTGCCTTCGATACGCAGTTCGTAACGCAGTTCGGACAACATGGTCCGAAGCTTCTGTGCTGCCGCCCTGCACTCTTTCCAGGCTTCCTTCTCGCACAACTCCTCAAAATAACGAAGCAAGCCTACCAGTCCTTCCGACGCAGGCTGCACCTGCCGCAACTGCTCTTTTAATTCTTCCACACCCTCTATAAAACAGTCTACAGCATTAAAGAAATAGGTCTGATACTGATATCTGTTCTCGATTTCTGCATGGCGCTCTTTGTACCGTCTTACTTCCCGCATTTTTTTCGCAAAGGAGAGAAACATACCTTCCAATTGTTTCCCGCGGATTTCCCGGTAAATCTCCTGCCGGTAGCATACCGTTTCGTAATCCTTCGGGAACCGGTAGTACATGGACCGGATGTCGTATTCCTTTGCTTTATCCTGCAATTCCCGTACAATCTGATTCAGATTCAGATCCAAAAAATACTCAGGCATCACTGCTTCTTCTGCCCGATTTTCATAAGTTAATTCCAATAAGCCCGAATACATTTCTACCTCCCATAATGTTAGTAATTCCAGTATAATTTTCCTTGTTTTCTCTGTCAATAAAGCAGAGATAAGGTTTACAAACAATTAAATTTTTAGACATATTTATCCGTTTCCCAGAAAGTCTTCGTCCGGTCCGATACATCGGCCAGGCTGACCGTCTCATACGGATACCATTCCTTCGGGAACAGCGATGCATAGCTGTTTGTACAGAACCGGTCGTCTAACAGCAGGATGGCGCCTTTATCCTCCATGGTACGGATTACTCTGCCCGCCGCCTGCTGTACCTTATTCATGCCCGGATACAGATAGGCCCCGGAAAATCCGTCGCACACCCGGTTTTCTTCCTTTTCGTCATAATACCGACGAAACAGTTCCCGCTCTTCGCACACCAGCGGCAGTCCGGTTCCTACAATCACCGCTCCGATGAGCCGCTCTCCCTTTAGATCAATGCCTTCTCCAAAGATGCCGCCAAGCACACACAGGCCGATGTTGGTCACCTCGGTTTGCTCCGTAAACCGGGACAAAAATTCTTCTCTCTGGGCCTCCGTCATGTTGTTCTTCTGAAGGTGGAGCTCCACCCGGGTCTCTGTTTTATTTTCCGGCAGCTCTTCTGCCGAGTCTCCCTCTGTCGGACGTTCTCCGGCCGGTCGTTGCAGCTTATCCAGCTTTTCTGCCAGTTCCGCCGCTACATCCTGCAGCATACGATAGGAAGAGAAGAATACAAAGTAATTGCCCTGCTTCTGTTCCGTAAATCTTAAAATGTAGTCCGCCGCTTTTTCATACATCCGCTGACCCCGGTTTGCATACCGGAAATTTACATCCCGTCCGATTATTACCAAACGCCGTTCCTTTAAAAACGGCGACGGAACGTAAATAGCGTAGTCTTCCTCCGTTCCTCCCAGTTCTTCCATATAAAACCTTACCGGCAGCAGGGTCGCGGAGAAAAACACCGCACTTTTTCCTTTTTTTAACTGCTCGCCCAGCGCTCTGGCCGGCTGCATACACTGCACCCGGGCATAGAAGGAACCATCCTCCCTGTAGGTTGTATAAAAGCGGTAATCCGTATCCGCAAAGTCATACATGGCAAGAAAATGTCTCGCCTCAAAGTACAGGTTCAGTACCGACTCCCGCTCGGTGCCGGGGCGTTTGTCGTCTTTTAAATATTCTTCGCATTCCGTCAGGAACCGGGTTACGATAAGAGCCAGTCCCCCAAACTCCGTATACTCCGTAAAGGAGGCACATTCCCGTTTCAGACGCAACAGTTCCTTGTTGATGGCTTCCAGCCGCTTCGTCAGCTTCGGTGCAGACTTACCCAGAAGCCGTTTTACATTCATCACATCTTCCTTGCAAAGGGTGGCACTGTACATTTCCTTGGCCCGCTCCGGCAGGTTGTGGGCTTCATCCACAAGAAAGACATAGTTGTTTTTTGTTTCTCCCGAAAAGAATCTCTTTAAGGACACGGTAGGGTCAAACACATAGTTGTAATCGCAAATCACTGCATCCGCCCATAAGGTTAAGTCCAGGCAAAATTCAAACGGACATACCATGTGCTTTTCCGCATAGGCCTCGATCAGGTCTCTTGTTATGTTTTTTTCGTTGGACAGCATATCAAACAGGGCATCGTTTACCCGGTCAAAATGCCCCTTAGCCCGTGGGCAGGCAAAGGGATTGCAGTCCGGTTTGTCCAGTACGCATATCTTTTCTTTCGCCGTTATGGTGACGGTTTTAAACATCAGTCCGTGAGCACCAAGCAAAGAGAACGTATCCTCTGCCACGGTACGTACGATAGTTTTTGCCGTAAGGTAGAAGATTTTTTCCACAATCTCTTCTCCCACCGCCTTTACCGACGGAAACACGGTAGAAATGGTTTTTCCAACACCGGTAGGTGCCATGGCAAACAGCTTCTTCTCCCGCAATATGGAACGGTATACGCCCGCCGTAAAGTCTTTCTGCCCGTCTCTGTAAGCAAACGGAAATTGCAGCTCCTTTGCAGAGGCATTCCGTAGCTTTTTCCATCTTCGTTCCCACGCAGCCCACTTGGCATACTCTTTTACCAGTCCGTCAAACCACGCTGTCAGTTCCTCTCCCGACAGTTCTGCCGTAAAGTGTCGTATATTCTCCGTTTCTATATTGCAGTAGGTAAGCCGGATGCCAAAAGTCGGTTCTTTTCCGCTTTCTCCTTCCTCCACCGTAAGGTCTTCCAAAGCGGTGATTGCCTCGCCTCCTCTGTCTCCCGGCAGGCTTCCTTCCTTAATCCCCAGCATATAGGCATAGCATCTTGCCTGGGCCAGATGCACACTTTCCGCCTTTTCATACTGCATCACATCCCGGTAGGTACATTTGATTTCATCAATGCAAAAGCTGTCATCTTCCCGACGGATGACCCCGTCCGCCCGCCCTTCAATGACAAGCAGAAAGCTTTCATCCCCGTCCTGTAACAGCAATTCGATGGAAAGCGGTACCTCCGCCGTGTAATTGCTCCCCATACTTTTTTGTATCTTACGGTGCAGCCGGCTTCCTGCCTGCATGGCGTCAGCGTCCATTCGGCCGCTTCCGCTCTCTAAGTCTCCGGAACGCATAATGAATTCCACCAGCGTGCGGACCGATACCTTTACCTTGTCCATTGTTTCGTTTTCCTTTTGGCTCATCCGGCTCACCTCCTTTCGTATTTCCCCTTTCCCTGAACAAAGAATCTCGCTTGCGAGATTCTCGCGCCGCTTTTGCGTCGCATTTATGCGACAACTTCCTCTGCAAAAGCGTGTGCATCCATGCGGAGCATGTTTTACGCAGGGGGAAATGTAGCATTTTCCCCTGCGTAAAATACGGCCACGGCTTACCGCTTCCGGCAGAAAGCCCTGACCGCTTTTGTCCTTCTCTGTTTTGATTTGGCTTTATTTCGATTATGGTTTTACGCTCCCGGAATGTTTACCTGAAGTACCTTGGCATCTTCTAAGTGTCTGATCAAACGCAGACGTACCTCACCTTGATATTCCGGTTTAATCATATAGTGGCAATATGCTTCGATTACCACAAAAATGTCATCGGTACGACCTTCGATTTTGAAATTATTAAAACCCATCGGTACATATTTCTCCCAAATATCCTCCGGAGATACATAGGTATTGAAGTCCTTGATGGTGTGAACATTCTGTACCGTTCCTACACAATATTTGCAGTCCCACGGCTTTAACGGAATCTGCTGCCCTCTCGGAAGGCTCATATTCTTCACGATATTCTTCTGATTCTCAGAAATATGCTTGTAGTGGGCACCCCGTCGCGGACAGTTCGGCTCGCAGGCGGCATTAATGAGAATCTCACATCTACTCTTATCCTCGATCTTTTCCAATTCTTCGAACTGATTGTTCATGTTATAATCCAGCACTACCATGTCGTAGCCCTTTTTCAGTTCCGCATTTACTCCTTCCACGCCCTTAATCTGCTTGCAGGTGGAGCTGGTAATCTTCATCTTCGGGTAGTTTTCACGCACATACTCTTCTAACAACGGAGAGACTAAAATCACTCCGTTCATGCCATTGTGGGCTGCCTTCAGGCAGTAATTGCAGTACGGGTCCTTCAAATCCTCTGCTTCCAGCAACATGTTGGTATATGTGAATCTGACTGGAATCCCCCAGTCATTTAAGCTCTTTATGACAACATTGATAAAATCACCGGTACACTGATCCGCTCTGGAGTTTCTTCCTCCGTTCCACATGGACGTAGGAAATTCACCAAAACAGGAAGCAATGGTTACCCCTTCTCTGAAATACTCCGGATGTCCTTTTAACAATCCGATAAACATGACATTCAGGGGATAATTTCTGCGCAATCCCGGCAAATGAAATTTAACTTCCATTGTAGTCCTCCTCGTACATTCGTAGTTCTATCATATACTTTTTTTCCTTTGTTGTCAAACAAACCGGGGAAAAATTTGTCCCGTTTTTCTACAAAAAAGCAAAAAGGAAACAGGCACTCCCTTCCGGTAGGCCTGCTCCTCTTTTTTCACGTTTTCTACTTTCTACTGTCCCAATATTTTTATTCTTCAGTGTTCTCATTTGCTACAGTTTCCACGCCTTCTGCTACGACACCTTCCTCTTTTTCCTTTCCAAGGAAACTCGGAAGTTCCATACCTACCTGCTTAAACACTTCGTTAAGCGGCGGCACTGCCTGCATCATGCCGGAAAGGAACCCGGAAGTAGCGGTCTTGCCGTCACCGTTTTTTCCGCCGTCCCAAACAGTAACCTTATCAATCTTAATGTTCTTGATTGCTTCCACCTGAATCTGAAGAAGCTGTTCCATCTTATCCGCAAGAATCAACTTCACTGCATTGTCGGAGCTGCCGCCGGCTGCTTCTACCAACTTACGCATACCTTCTGCCTGCTTCTCCAAGAGTTCCTGAGTACCGCGAGCCTCTGCAGCCATTTTTGCAAAAATCGCGTCTGCCTCACCTTGTGCTTTACGTCTTGCAACTTCTGCCTCTGCATCCGCAGCAATCTGTGCCTGTTCTTTTGCAATCTGTGCTTTAACGATGACGTCCGCCTGCTGGGTTGCCATCTCAAGCTGTGCACGGGTCTGCTCTGCTTCCTGCTGTGCTATGTAAGCTTCCTGCTTTGCCTTTGCAGCCTGAACCGCCTCGGCTGCGGTAGCAATACGAAGTGCTTCTGCTTCCTTTTCACGACGGTTTGCCTCGGACTGTGCCACTTCAATCTTTGCATCATTTTCACCCTGGATTGCGGTTGCATCTGCTGCCGCCACCTGGATACGCTGATCCTTTCTTGCAAGAGCCTGACCGATTTCACCGTCTCTGTCCTTCTCTGCTACGTTCTTCTTTGCGTCGTTGATTGCCTTAGCGGCTGCTTCTTTACCGAGCGCCTCAATGTAGCCGGACTCATCCGTAATATCCGTTACGTTTACGTTAATCAGACGAAGGCCGATTTTCTTAAGCTCGATTTCCACGTTTTTAGAAACTGCCAACAAGAACTTGTCACGATCGGTATTGATTTCCTCAATATCCATGGTTGCAATAACGAGACGTAACTGACCGAAGATAATATCCTTTGCCAGTTCCTGAATCTCATTTAACTTAAGTCCAAGCAAACGCTCTGCTGCATTCTGCATGATACCGTCTTCCGTAGAAATACCTACTGTAAACCGGGACGGAACGTCTACACGGATGTTCTGCTTGGAAAGTGCATTTCTTAAATCTACATTTAACGAAATCGGTGTTAAGTCTAAGTACTGATAAGACTGGATTACCGGCACTACAAATGCCGCACCACCGTGAATACACTTTGCACTTCTCCGCTGACCATCCTTATCACTTCCTACCTTACCGTAAATAACCATAACCTTATCGGACGGACATTTACGATAACGGGAAAGGATTCCCGCAAAGGCTGCGAAGAACACAAGTACCACTACACTGATCATTACAATAGTATCCATTTGTTAAATCCTCCTTTAACTTTCATCCCTAATTATAAATCTTTTTCTACGACTGCTACTTCTCCCCGTACATCTACAATCCGTACTCTCGTACCGCTCGGTATTGCCTGTGCATTATCGGTAATGGCATCCAGCTCCGTAAACCGGGATACACCGGACACTGTAATCTTACCGCCACTCTCCCCGGACGGCAGAATTGTCAAATAAACCTGTGCCGTTTCTCCGATGATACTCTTAATGCGGAAGGTGCCGTTTTCCGCTAACTTTGCAGAAAGCTGCAACAGCTTTGCCACTCCATACATCACAATCAAGCCACAGCCAAATCCAATCAGCAACGATACCGCTTCGTGCAGATCTGCCTTCACGCATACAATGGACACCCAGGCAAAGGTTGCCAGAAATGCCACCGCACCCTGTACCGTAAACAGCTTCAGGTTGCCAAAGTCCCCCGATACCGCATCTCCGATGTCGCCGTCAATCAACTCCCCACCGGAAACATCCCCGGCAGCATCCAGATCCAGCCCCGATGTATCGCTTGGATTAAAGTCCGCTCCGCTGGCCCCGTCACCAAAACCCATAATTACCAGAACAGTCTGGATAATCAGAACCAGGGTCGCCGGAATAGCGATGCAATACAGTACTTTTTGCAGAATAGTAAGAGATTCCCACCATGCATCCATAGATTCCCCTCCTTCTCTCTCCGCCTCGCAGCAAGAGGTAAATTTAATTTACATCTATATTAACATGCTTCCCTTCCGTTGTCAATGGTTTTTTCATTTTTCCTGCTTTTTTATCTTTTTTAAAGAAAGTATTGCTTTTTTAAATCTTTATGCTATAATAAAAGTAAATTACATTTACATTCTTATAAACAGGTGGTGATACAATGGATGCAAAATTACTTGGACAACGTATTAAAGAAGCACGTTTGGCAAAGAAAATGACACAGAACGAAGTGGTAGGTTCTTTTATTACAAGAAATATGCTAAGTCAGATTGAAAGCGGCAACGCCGTTCCTTCCATGAAGACATTAACCTATCTTGCAAAGGTACTGGATATCCCGCCATCCTCTCTCTTATCCGATCTATCGGGAGACGATGCTACAGATGAGTCCGGAACCGGTTCGCTCCCTTCGCTTTCTTCCGCAGAGCCTGCGGTTTGTCCGGATGCCCTGTCACTGTATCGAGGAAAGGAAGCCTATCTTTCCGGTGCAGATTCCGAAGCTTACGACTGTCTGACTTCTATTTCAGAGACTTCCATCCTTACCGATGAAGTCAATGCCCTTTTGGCAAAGACAGCTCTCCGCATTGCAACAACGCTCTATGAAGGCGGTCAATATGCCGAGTCTCTGGACTACGCAAAGAACGCTGCCACCGCAGCAACCAAAGGCATTCACGCCTCTTTGGAAGTAAAGTCCCAGGCATTGCTGCTTTTATCCGATGCTGCTGCAAAATTGGCACAAATTTAAAAAAGCGGTTGTCGCATTCTTCCCTGCGACAGCCGCTTTTCATTACATTTCAATATCTGGTTTTATTCACTTCTCAGTGCAATTACCGGATCCTTCTTTGCCGCCACCTTAGACGGGAACAGACCTGCGATAAAGGTAAGAAGCATGCTGATACCTACCAAAATCACCGCAGCCATGGTCGGAAGCACCGCACTCAGATTCTGGATTCCTGTTACCGAATGAAGAATCACATTAATGATTAGGATAAATCCGAGTGTTACCAATATACCCAGGGCACCGGATACAAATCCCACAATGATGGTTTCCGCATTGAACACACGGGAAATATCACGCTTTGATGCACCGATTGCGCGGAGGATACCGATTTCCTTGGTACGCTCCAATACAGAAATGTAGGTAATAATACCAATCATAATGGAGGATACCACAAGGGAGATGGCAACAAATGCAATCAGCACGTAGGAAATCGCATTGATTACCGTGGTAATGGAGGACATCAAAAGTGCTACGATATCTGTATACTCAATTACATCTTCCTCTGCTACGCTCTTATTATACTTCTCAATCAAATCTGCAATCTTATCTTTGTTTTCGAAGCTATCCGCATAAATACTGATCGCAGACGGATTCTCCGGGTCTGCATAGCCCAAAAGCTTCAGATTATCGTCATAAGTAGATTCAGAATAGCTCTTCGGAACATACTCCTCGTAAAATCCTACATACTCCGTATCCGTAAACTGCGTCATTGCCATATCAAACATGTCTGCAATCTGCTCTATCGTAAGCACACTCAGACTTTCCTGCACTTTCTTTGCATACTCTGCCGCAATCCCTGCACCTAACGCCTGGGTGGCATAGTTCTGTATTTCCTCCGGGGACATATTTGTCATATACCCCTGGGCCTGCTCCGGTGTCAGATTCATTGCGGTAACCATTGCCTGTACCACAAGGTTCCGCATATCTTCTTCACTCATGCCTGCCATTGCTTTTCCGATTTCCTGCATCAGAACAGCATCAGACGGTGTAGACATAATCGAACTGTAAAGTTCTGTTTTCTTTGTATCATCAAGGCTGGTAAAATAGGTCTTTACCTCTGCCACCTTTTCTTCAGCAGTCAATTCCTTCTCTTCACCGGTTTCAAACGGAAGGCCGGTAATGATATCTATCATCGGCTCTGCCTGCTGCTCCTTTATAATATCCGACTCTGCATTCTGCTTCATAACATAATCCGTCAGTGCGGTAGTATATGCAATAGCTCCGTTTAAGGAAGTGGCTACCGCATTTTCGTTCGGACGTAAAACACCTACCACCTTCAGATCAAAGCCCGCATTATCGTAAAGAACGGAAAGCCCCATATCCGTAGTGGTCAAATCCGTATAGGTGCCATCCTCCTGCTTTTGATACTTTGCTGCAGACGGAATGACGCGGAAATTCATTGCACACAATTCTTCGTAAGTCCACGGTCCCAATTCCTGTTCAACAGTTTCTCCCGCCATCATGGCCTGCATGGACTCTATCATGGTATCCATGTTAGTAAGACCTAACGCATAGAGTACCATATCACTGATTTCGTTTCTTCTGTTTACAAGAAGTACTACTTCATCATAAGCCTTCGGCCATTCCCCGTAAATCAAATCATACTGCTCTTTTACGGTGTTGTGTACCAATTCCCCATCATCCCCGGCAAGCATTTCACTCCACACATTCATAGAGCCGGACATACTGCCCATAGACTCCATCATATTAGACGAAAATCCGTAATTTCCCATAAGCATACGCATCAGTTCCATTACATCGGACTTCATTACCTTACCATCGGCATCCTTCGTATAGATACTAAGGTCCATATCATAGGAATACAATACGGAAGATACATACTTTTGCATTTCTTCATTCTCATCCAAAAACTTCTTAAATGCACGTAAATTGTTAGCACGTCTCTCCATATTGTTTAAGGAGTTCATCATATCATACATGGTAGCATTTGCATATACCTTATCCATATCATGAGGATTTAATGCTTCGCCCTCTTCATCTACACCCATCATCGCTGCAAACAATGCGGTGGAATCTACCGTCTCTCCCTGAATGGTAATCGGATAGCTGGACAGGGTATCTCTCTGTACCGAGTCGATATACTCCTGCACACCGGTAGACACGGACAAAATAAGTGCAATACCGATAATACCGATGGAACCGGCAAAGGCCGTCATAAAGGTACGTCCCTTCTTCGTCAGAAGGTTATTAAAAGAAAGAGACAATGCTGTAAAGAAAGACATGGAAGTCTTCTTTGCCCTACGTTCCTTCCTTGTGCGTTCTACCGGCTTAACTTTCTCCTCATACGGGTCGGAATCGCTGATCAGCTTACCGTCAAGTAAGCGTACAATACGGGTAGAATATTCCTCCGCCAACTCCGGGTTATGGGTAACCATGATAACTAACTTATCCTTGGCAACTTCTTTTAAAATCTCCATGATCTGTACGCTGGTTTCACTATCCAGTGCACCCGTCGGCTCATCCGCCAACAAAATATCCGGGTTGTTTACCAATGCACGGGCAATCGCCACACGCTGCATCTGACCGCCGGACATCTGGTTCGGCTCCTTATTTAACTGATCGCCCAGTCCCACCTTTTCCAATGCTTCTGTCGCACGCTTTCTGCGCTCGGACTTGGATACACCGGAAAGGGTAAGTGCCAGCTCTACATTAGACAATACTGTCTGATGCGGAATCAGGTTGTAGCTTTGGAATACAAATCCGATGGAATGGTTACGGTAACTGTCCCAATCGGAATCCTTAAACTTTTTTGTAGATACGCCGTTAATAATCAAATCGCCTTCGGTATACTGGTCCAAACCGCCGATAATGTTCAACAACGTTGTCTTACCGCAACCGGACTGTCCCAACACCGAAACAAACTCACTCTTCCGGAACTGGATGCTGACTCCCTTTAATGCCGGAATGGTCATATCGCCTACACGATATTCTTTTTTGATGTCACGTAATGTAAGCATAGTGTCCTCCTGTTTTTTATTACCCTCATACAAAACATTTACCTATCTCCGTCTTCTATATCTATGTACCATATAAAAGAAATACACTAACAACTCTTTATAAAATAACAGATAGTTTATTTTTCGTCAATATAAAAAGGGTAAATTTATATATTCTTAATCAATTTCTAATTTTTCTTCCTCTCTCATATAATACTATAGTAAACGGCATTATCTGTATTATCTATATAAAACCGGGTGCTTCCCGGAACAGAAAGGATGAACCATTATGAGTATTGCATTTTTACCTATGACACTTCTCTTGTTTTTTGTCATGATCGTACCGATTTTCGTCGGTGTCTATGTTTATAAAGACGCATCCCGCCGCAGTATGAATGCCGCCCTTTGGACGGTGCTTTCCCTCTTCGCGCCGGGTTTTGTGGGCTTTATCATTTATCTCATCGTACGTTCCGACTACGCCGATGCCTACTGCCCTACATGCAGCAAACCGATACAAGAAACATTTGTGGTATGTCCTCACTGCGGCGTCCCGATTCCGGAGGAGCAGAAAAATCATATGAGTGTGCTGACAAAAAAGGGCAAAAGATCCGGAATACCTTTGGCCGTACTAATTATCGTGCCGGTTGTCCTTTGTATCACCCTTATCATTGCCACTTCTTTCTTCTCTGTGCACACAGGCAGTTCTTCTCCCACTCATACCATCGAAGCGGATCCTTTTCTTAAAGAATGAATATAACAGATGTATGTAAAACGGCTGTCACAGTATCATTTCTGTAACAGCCGCCTTCTTTCTTACTTTCTTTTTTACTTTGCCTCAATATATCCCTGTGCCTTCAACAGCTCTGCACAAAGTACTGCGCCACCTGCTGCACCACGAACGGTGTTGTGGGAAAGCCCTACAAACTTCCAGTCATATACGGAATCCTCACGAATTCTGCCGACAGAAACGCCCATGCCGTTCTCGTAATCTACATCAAGCTTAACCTGCGGACGATTGTCCTCTTCCAGGTACTGGATGAACTGCTTCGGTGCACTCGGAAGCTCAAGCTCCTGCGGAACGCCCTTGAAATTAACAAGCTTCTCGATGAGCTGCTCCTTGGTTGCCTTCTTTCTGAACTTTACAAATACTGCAGCGGTGTGACCGTTTAATACCGGTACACGGATACACTGACAGGTGATGACCGGAGAGGTTGCCGGCACGATAACGCCGTCCTTAATCTCGCCCCAGATACGAAGCGGCTCCTTCTCACTCTTTTCTTCCTCACCGCCGATGTACGGGATGATATTCTCTACCATTTCCGGCCAATCCTTGAAGGTCTTGCCTGCACCGGAGATTGCCTGATAGGTGGTAGCTACTACTTCATACGGCTCGAACTCTGCCCAAGCGGTCAATACCGGAGCATAGCTCTGAATGGAGCAGTTCGGCTTTACTGCTACGAAGCCTCTGGTGGTGCCCAGACGCTTCTTCTGGAAATCGATGACCTTCATGTGGTCCGGATTGATTTCCGGCACTACCATCGGCACATCCGGAGTCCAGCGATGTGCGCTGTTGTTGGAAACTACCGGAGTCTCGGTCTTTGCGTAAGCTTCCTCAATTGCCTTAATTTCGTCCTTGGTCATATCTACTGCGCTGAATACGAAGTCAACGGTTGCAGCAACTGCTTCCACTTCGTTTACATTCTTTACGATTAACTTCTTTACTGCTTCCGGCATCGGAGTGGTCATCTTCCAACGATCGCCTACTGCCTCTTCGTAGGTCTTGCCTGCGCTACGCGGGCTTGCAGCCACCGTAACTACCTCAAACCACGGATGATTCTCAAGGAGAGCAATAAATCTCTGTCCTACCATACCGGTTGCACCTAAAATTCCGACTCTTAACTTTGCCATAATTGTTTACCTCCATCTTCATATCGAGTGTTTTTCTCTCGCGAACATTTGTCTTTCGCTATCATACACTCTTTTCATTGAATTGTCAACACCTAATTTGAAATATTTTTATTTTTTGTAAGTCTTTACTATTTTCCGAAGCTATGTCCTCCACGATTTGCCTATTACGACGAAGAAAAACCAGTGCTTCCCTTGGCACTTCTTCTCTGCCCTTCTCCCGTCAATTCTTCTCCGTCTCCCGTATATACTCCGCCAACAGTGCTTCCAGCTCCGCCATGGTTTCCACGGCATTTACCTTCACCCGAAGCTTTGCGGAATTCGGATAGCCGGTGGTGTACCAGGCCACATGCTTTCGCATCTCCCGCATGCCCAGATACTCTCCCTTAAATTCCATCTGAAGTCTTCCGTGGCGCAAAATCGTCTCAACCAACTCAGACATCGGTGGCTTCGGCAGAAGTTCTCCTGTCTCCAGATAGTGGTTTACCCTTTGGAACAGCCAAGGGTCCCCCTGTACGCCCCGGGCCAGCATAAGACCGTCACAGCCTGTTGTATCTAACATCTGCTTTGCATCCTCCGGCGTGAAAATATCCCCGTTTCCGATAACCGGTATGGTCACCGTCTCTTTCACCTGTCGTATAATGTCCCAGTCCGCCTTGCCGCTGTAATACTGTTCTCTGGTACGCCCATGCACCGCTACAGCCGCCGCACCGCTCTCCTCGGCGATTTTAGCCATCTCAGGGGCATTGGCATCCTCTTTCCCAAAGCCCTTGCGGATTTTTACCGTCACCGGCTTCTTTATGGCCTTTGCGATGGCTTCGATAATTCGTCCCGCTTTTACCGGATCCTTCATAAGCGCAGATCCTTCCCCGTTGTTTACCACCTTCGGTACCGGACAACCCATATTGATATCCAGGACGGCAAAGGGCCTCTCTTCGATGCGTTTCGCCATATCTGCTATGATATCCGGATCCGAGCCGAAAAGTTGCAAAGATACGGGCATCTCATCGGGATGGATGGCCATCAGCTCTTCTGTGTTTTTATTGTTATAATAAATCGCCTTGGCACTGACCATTTCCATACAGATCAGGCCCACTCCCTGTTCCTTGCACAGCAAACGAAAAGGCAGGTCTGTTACACCTGCCATGGGAGCCAAGATACAATTGTTATCAAGGGTCACATCCCCTATCTGTAATCTACTCATTTGTCACCTCTTAGTGTTTACGATGATGCTACCAGGTATAATATTCCACTTAGGCACGTTCTCACTTCGTGAAAAACGTAGCAAACTTTACGGCCTAACAATAATACAAGGGCCGACGTTTTTCAAGAGCCTTACGTTGGAACATTATACCTGGTAGCATCATCATACTTTCTACATCATCGTCTATTTTTCTCATATACAAAACGTAAACCGTCCAGCGTCAATGTACCGTCATAAATACTATTGGTTTCGATTTCGTCAGCTACCGTTCTGCCCAAACCACCGGTGACAACCACCTTCATATCCGGGATGCCGGTTTCTTCCTTTACTTTCCTGATGATATAGTCTGTCTGACCAATCTGACCGTACATAAGTCCCGCCTGCATACTGGAGATAGTCTCCTGCGCCAGTATGGACTTGGGCTTCTTAATCTCTATATTGGGCAACTTCGCCGTAGCCTTCCACAAAGCCTCCGAGCTGATACGGATGCCGGGAGCCGTGATTCCTGCCGCAAAATGTCCCTGGGCAGTCACATAATCGTAGGTGGTGGCCGTACCGAAATCAATCACCAGGATGGGGCCGCCGTACTTCTCATAAGCCGCTACCGCATCCACGATTCGATCCGCACCGATGGCACGGGGATCCTCCGTAACAATCTTGATACCTGTCTTCACACCGGGACCTACAATCAAGGGCTCTGTATTAGTATAGCGCACGATACCGCCTACCAGAGAATGCATCACATCCGGCACTACGCTGGCGATAATGCTTCCCTCGATATCACTTAACTGCAATCCCTTCATGTTCAGAAGCTGCGAAAAGATAGCACCATATTCATCTGAGGTTCTCTTCGTCTTAGTGTTAATACGAAAGGTAGCCTTCAGGTCCTTTTCCTCGTATACACCGCAGGTAATATTGGTATTGCCCACATCTACTACTAATATCATCCCTTACTCCTCCAGCATATCGGAAATATCTTCCTTCAGGATAAACACTCTGTAAAACAGGCTTAAGGATTCCAAAAGCTCCTGACGCTTTCTGCGAATCTCGGACACCAGTAATCCACTGGAAATCTCATCATAGTAGATATCGTCCTCCTCTGCCTGAGTCTCCAGAGAAATGGAACCGTCCTGTTCAAACACTATGGTAAAAATCCCGCCCACTTCTTCGGTAAAGAGCACACAGATAATGTGCAGCTCATCCTTGATGGATTCAGGGATTCCGTTAAACTTTTCATTAAAGTAATAT
>JAZNBY010000237.1:0-4007 GCA_045587325.1 Lachnospiraceae bacterium
TCTCCCTGATCTGCGGTTCTAGCGTTGAATTCCTTCGTAAACTGTACGATATTTACACCGTGCTGACCAAGTGCTGGTCCAACCGGCGGTGCCGGAGTTGCCTTGCCGGCAGGAATCTGTAACTTAATGTAACCTGTAACCTTTTTTGCCATTGTTGTATACCTCCTAAAATGTGGTGTTATCGGGGTTAGGCATCTTCTCTGCAAAATGCACTCTGTGAAGCGCCCTTCAGCCTTCGGCTTTTGGCTGATTCCTCCCACTGCGGAAATGTTCCGCTCATTTGTTTACTTGTCGACTCTTACGTCTTCAAATCCAATCTCAACAGGTGTTTCACGACCGAACATGTCGATACTGATGGTGAGGCTCTTCTTCTCGTGGTTGATTACTCGTACAACACCCTCCGTATTTTCCCATACGCCGGATACAACCTGCACGGTATCTCCAACCTCGAATTCATAAACAACCTCTTGCTTACGGTTCAGTCCCATGTTCCACATCTCTTCTTCCGTGAGCGGAACCGGCTTGCTTCCCGGACCTACAAAGCCCGTTACGCCTCTGGTATTACGCACCACGTACCATGTGTCATCATTCATAAACATGTTGAGTAACACATAACCCGGGAACAGTTTTCTCTGTACCGTCTTTTCTTTTCCGTTCTTCACTTCCACTACATCTTCAAGCGGAACGGAAACTTCCAGAATCTGATCCTGAAGCTTTCTGTTTTCGATTGTTTTTTCGATGTTTGCTTTTACCTTATTCTCATAACCGGAATAAGTATGAACAACATACCATCTTGCCTCTGCCATATCATCACCCTGTCCTTAATTAGATTAAAAATCTCAAGCCATTCTCAATTGCCATGTCAACCACAGCGATCACAAGGCCGAGAATAACCGTAATGACGATAACAGCTGCCGACTCTTTTACAAGGGTTTCCTTGTCAGGCCATACAATCTTCTTAAATTCGGACTTGAGGCCCTTAAACCAGCTCTTCTTCGGAGCCTTTTCCTGTGTAGTGTTTGCAGTGGTAATTTCTCCCATGTTTCACTTTCCTTCCTGTCTGTCGCCTCATCCGCATAAGCGGACTTACTACGATTTGACCGAATTACTTGGTTTCCTTGTGCATCGTGTGTGACTTACAGAACTTACAATACTTCTTCGTTTCCATTCTGTCAGGATGATTCTTCTTTTCCTTCATGGTGTTGTAATTACGCTGTTTGCACTCTGTGCATGCTAATGTAATTTTTACTCGCACGACAATCCACCTCCGTAAATTTTTTTAGCTCTAATGGCTAAGTCTGTTTTTAGGCATAAAAAAAAGACCGCTTCCATAGCCAGTCTAATATAGCACAGGAGAAAGCAGTCTGTCAAGCATTTTATTCAATTTTTCTTTTCTTTCTTCCGGGAATCCCCCCGTCCGGAACAGGCTTCTGTCTCAGTAAATCTCCTTTGCCCGCTCGGCATAGTCCTCTAACGCATCCCTGTTTTCCTCAAACCGGCAATTCTCCGCATAAGACATTACCTCATTATAATAGAACTCAATTTTTTCATCGCAGTCTTCCAGTCCCCGCTGCTTTGCCCGGTGCCATTGCATCAGATTTTCGTAAGCCTTGGTAGCATCCACTACCTCCCAATACAAATCAAAGGTATCGGAATCCATATCGTACAGGCACATGATATCATACAGGCCTGCATAATCCCCGTCAAAATAGTAGCTATCGCAGCGTTTCACATAGGAAGCCTCGTTTTTCTTCCCCGGCTTATACACTGCCTTTTTCCAAACAGCCGAAACCGTCATACAAAACAACGGCACAAGCACGCACAATATGACAAGCTTGAACACAATCTTCACTTTCAAACCGGTATATGATGTATTACTCATCCCATGCCCTCCGTTCCTTTATAAGTTCAATCAGCTCATCCAGGTCAGCCGATGAAACAAACTCATCTTCCGTATACGGCAAATACTCTTCCTTTGTAAGGCCTAACGTTCCGTACAAGAAGGAATGAATTTCCGTCCTGTATTTTTCAATCAGCCACTCGTTCCCCGGGTCCGGCTCGGAATAAATGCCCTTCTGTACTCCGTATACTTCAAAAGCACCCTCTAATAATATTCCTAAGCGTTGAAATGCATCTTCCGGATTTTCCTTTATATCCTGTAAAAAATGAAGCCGGTCATTATCGTATTCCGTATAGGCATGCCCAAGCATCGCCGCCTGGGAATAGCGATAATTGCTTTTACTGATCAAATCCCTGTCCGACATATAATTATGAAGCTTTCGCATATCCCCCGTTTTATAAATAGACTCCAGCTTCTTATTAACACCCAGGGACCACCCGTTTTCATATGCTACGTAATTGAACAAACGTACACCGCACCAGACAATCATACCGCCCACAAACAACAGTAACACCAGCGAAAAAATCGCAATCAAACGATTCATAAAACGATTCAGCACAAAGGGCGTCACCCGTTTTTTATAGTCTGCCTCCGCCCGTTCATATTCCAGCTCCGCTTCGCTCTTTTTCGCAAACCAGAAGCGCCCCAACAAATTGGCATGTCCACAGTACGGACAAACCAGTTCTTTCGTCTTATAATTTCCGGCACAACTTTTACACTTCATCTGTCTCCTCCTACCGCGTCACCAATTCTTCTGCCAAAGGCATCAAATCCGGACGCTCTTCTCCCTCTGTAAAACTGTCAAAATAGCAGGCAAACTCCTCTTCGGTAATCCCGGTAGTCTCCGTTAACAGCCGGTGCAGTTCCTCTTTCATATACTGTATTCCGTCCCCTTCCCCGTAACGGAACCCTTCCTGTTCGGCCTCCCAGATCTTATACAACGCACCCTGTACACCATCCAGATAGACCTCCATCAGCTCGGCTCCCATATTTCCTTTCGCAAGTCGCTGCTTTGCTTCCTCCAAATACCCCTTCTGGCGTTCCAACCGGTCATAGTGGCTTATCACGTTTCTGTACTTCTTATAGCGTTCCCCCAGCGTATCCTCAAGACTGTTAAAATACGTTTTCATTTTATCAAACTCTCTCGCCTCGTAATACTTCTCAAGAGTATTCAGTTCCTTTTTCATTTTATTTGCGGACTGATCTCCTATCATTCTGGTTACCACAAACACCCCGAGTAGGATAATACACAATCCGATTACAGCATAAAGCGCAATCTTATTTAGCCGGGACTTCATTCTTCCCGCAATTTCCTCCGGACGGGTCTCCAGTTGTGCCGCCCTGTCCAAAATTTCTTCTATCTCTTCCTCGTGTTCCCGTTCTGCTACTTCTTCATTTTCCGCACCACAGTACGGGCACAACAAAATATCATCCGCAATCTCTGCACCGCAATTTTTACAAAGCACCTACAGTTCCTCCCCTCTGTACATAACACATCCTGTCATCCCGGTCTATTCTGTTGCTTCCCACCGTTTCGGCGTATCCGGACAGGAATTGGCCTTTACCGAAGCTCTGGCTTCCGCAAAACAACCACAAAGTCTGCACATCCCTTCCGCCAGATTTTCACACTTCTTGCATTGCGCAAGTCTTGCCTCATAGGCATCTCCCGTACAACGCAGGTCCGGGTCCATCATCTCGATCCGTTCTAACATATTCCGGTAGCTCTCCTTTAATCCTCCCTGCAGTTCCATTTCATGCAAAAAGCATTTCCGACAAAAAGGCTGTAATCCGCTTTTGGCATCCTGTTGCATCTTATTCCGTTCCTCCGCTTGCGCCGCCCTTTAACTGGGCCGGTGTCAGAGTCTCTCCGTTTCTGACAATGCCACGAATATTCTTTTCTGCCTGTTGCCGCGGAAGCATCACCTGATGCTCGCACCCCATACACTTCATACGAAAATCCATACCCACACGCAAAAGCTCCCAATCCTTACTTCCGCAGGGATGAGGTTTCTTCATCTTTATAATATCTCCGACTAAAAGGTTCATTTCACTACTCCTTCATCACCGTTCATAATTTTCTTCCATCTCCGGGAACGAGAATATAATC
>JAZNBY010000238.1:0-11319 GCA_045587325.1 Lachnospiraceae bacterium
GCAGAAGCTGTATTGTACAGTGACTTGTCGCCAGTTTCCTAACTTGACATTCGCTCCACGGAAAACCCGCGTATGGCACGCGGCAACCTCACGCTTCATAGCTATCAACGTCACAGCAAAAGTTATTATACACGATACAGGAAATAATTGCAAGTACTTTTTTAAATTTTTTTTGCAGTCGTTTGGTTTGGGCTTTTAGCCCTCTAAGGGAAGTCGGGGTAACAAGCTTTCTTCTAGTCTCCCTATCCCCAACCCCAAACGACTGCTCTATTCCTAAAGACTGCCAGCCCGCGACCGAGATGGCACGAAGAGGAATTGAGGTTTGCATGGCTTGTTTTCTGCGCTATACGATCCAAATAGAGCGACGTAGCAGTGCCAAACTCGCCCCCCTCGCCAAGCACCGACGTCGCTCTAAATTTCTCTCCGAGGAACCATGCTCCTCGGACACACTCTACCCTCACATCATCCAAACCGTAACAACCTTTAACTTATTAACAAGTTGACTTCTTCAATACCATTATCGCCAATTCTTTCACATCATCTTCATCCATAAACGGAAGATACTCCTCTATTTTTTCTCCGCGTTCCAATGCCCTTAATGCGAACTCCTTTACGTCATCTTCATCCATAAACGGAAGATAATCTCCTATCGTTTCTCCCTGTTCCAACGCCTGCAGTGCAAATTCTTTCACATCATCCTCATCCATAAACGGGAGCATTCCGTGAATTGCCTTCCAATCAAACCGATTCGCATTTTCAACAATGGTATCGACCTGTTTCGGCTGTAAAATAGGAAGCACTGCGCTAACATCCTCTGCCGAAACGCCTTGATTTATGATGCATTCTTCAATGCGGTCGTTGATTGCAGCCTCTATCAAAACAGATTTCTCACCTAACAGTTCGTCTAATGTAACTCCGAAAATCTCTGCCAGTTCCGGAAGCTTGGATATGTCAGGCATACTATTCCCTCTCTCCCAATTGGACACTGCTTGAAAACTTATTCCCAACCGATCAGCCAATTCCATCTGTGTCATATTTCCTTCTTTACGAAGCGTAGATATCTTCTTTCCTATTTTTTGCATATTAAACATAATATTCCTTCTTTCTTGATTAGATTTGAAAAAGCTTTTTCTTGAAATTTATCATAGCATCTTTTCTTTTTCATATCCATCAAGTCGTCGTTGAATCCCCTATAGAATCGCATTCAATTATAAGTTGAATACCGCTTCTTCCGTATCCTCTGAATTCTCTCCTCAAAACAATCCCACATTTTACGCCATCACCAGTTCTTCCACTCTTCCCATTCCTTGATGATTTCGTGTTTCTTATCCACTTCGATACCGAACGGTGCCATAGCAACAGTCAATAACTTAAAGTAACCTTTTCCAAGCGGTGCGCCTACCAAGGTAATAGACAAGGCTGCACCTAACAGAGCATATAGCGTAATCACAATCAAACCAATCGGCAACCATACAATATTTGCCACAAAGTTTCTGGCAAAGTTACTCTCTACCTCCACCGTCTCATCAAACGGATTCAAAGAAAACTTAGCGGCTCTGAACAACTGCTTGCCTAACGGTATGCCTACTACGGTTGCACATAAGATTGCGCCAAGCAATCCCCAGAACAAAAACCACACAGCCCCGCCGAAAATAAACCAACATACATCCTTTACTTCTTTCATTTTCCTTACCTTCCCTTTCTTCCCAATCTTGCACTTATCATCTTTGAATTCTAATCCATCCAAAGCATCCTTTCCAAGTATACCACATCCCGGCAAAAAAGGAAAGTAAAAACATCCCTTCCGGATATTTTCCAAAAGGGATGTTTGTGTTTCTTCTATATAATATGTTACATCAGACCGCATCTACATAATACTGTGCCTGGGCAGCAAACAGTTCTGCGTAGATTCCGTTTTCCTTGTCCACCAGTTCGTCGTGGGTACCGTACTCCTTAATGGTATTTTCCGCAAATACCGCAATCCGGTCACAGAACTTACAGCTGGACAGACGATGGGAAATGTAGATTGCCGTCTTGCCGCCCACTAAAGTGTCAAAGCGACGATAGATATCGTACTCTGCCACCGGGTCAAGGGCTGCTGTCGGCTCATCCAAGATAACAATCGGTGCATTCTTATATAAGGCTCTGGCAATGGCCGTCTTCTGCTGCTGACCACCGGACAATTCCGTTCCCTTTTCATCGAAGCTCTTATAAAGCATAGTGTCAAGGCCCTGGGGCAGTTTCTGCGCATCCTCATAGAAGCCGGACAGGGAAAGTACGTTGTTGACCCCTTCTTCCTTTACTTCTTCCCCAAAGGAAATATTCTCTCTCAAACTGAAGGCAAACAACTTGAAATCCTGGAACACCACCGCAAACAGCTTCCGGTACTCCTCCTCGGAATATTCCTTAATGTTTACGCCGTCGATTAAGATCTCACCTTCCGTCACATCGTACAAACGACAAAGCAACTTGATGAAGGTGGTCTTTCCTGCGCCGTTTAATCCTACCACCGACAAGTGCTCCCCGGAGGTAATCTTAATATTGATATCCTTTAATACGTACTGCTCGGAACGCGGATACTTAAAGCTTACATGAGAAAACTCAATCACGTGCTTTTCTCCCGTTACTGCCTTGTCCCCCTTCTCCAGCGCCACCGGATACTCCAGAAGCTTTAAGAACTGGTTGGCATACACGCAACGCTTTGCAATGTCCTGGCATCCCTGAACCACACCTAACATCCCTCTGTAAAGTTCGGATGCGGAAGTAATACACATGGAGAAATCACCTACGGTAATCTTTTTAAGAAGCGCCATCAGTCCGATGTAAAAATAGCTGATGCCGTCTCTTAATGCATTTACAATGTCCATGCCCCAGGCATTTTTACACTGCTTACCGTTCATAACAGTCCAAACATTTACCAGTTTCTTTCCTTCTACATCCGCCTTGTTAATCATCATGTCTGCACTGTCATACAGACGAATCTCTTTTCCGTAGTTAAAATCCGGCAGCTGGAACAAATAATAACCGAATACACGGTTGATGCCTGCCAAATCCTTGTAACTCTCAATTTCCAGCTTGTTATTTCTTGCATTGAACATACTGATTAAAACAAGTCCGATGATCTGTACCGGAAGCAAAAGTGGACAGGTAAAAAGAATAATTGTACTGACACCAAGCAACACCGTGATGTTTGCCACCAGATTATACAAACTATCCAACACGCCAACCACACCGCCGCTGTACCAGCTGATGCCTTCCTTGGCACGGTTTAGCTGTTCCAGCGCCGCCGGATCTTCCGTATGTTCAAAATCCATCTGCATCGTATGGTCTGCCAGGCGTACCTCAAAGTATTCGTTAAACCATTCGCTTAATACGCTCTTCCACTGACCTGCCACATTGTTCATGACATTAGCGAGAAGGTTACTTCCGCAAATAAGAAGTACATACATAATGATGTTCTCTCCGTGGTCCTCCCAGGTGCCTCCGTCCACAATCAACATAAGCTCATCAATCAAAAACTTCGGCAAAAGAACCAACTGTGCCTTTTGAACCAACTGTGCCACAAACATTAGGGCATAGACAAAATACAGAGACGGACGTTCCTTCCATGCTACAGACATCATAAATTTTAAGGTTCTCTTGATTGCACGACTGTCTTCCTTTGCCGCCTGCTTCTGTTCTTTAGTTTTCGCCATCTGCAGCCACCTCCTGTTCTGCCTTTTCTGTTTCTTCTATATAATACTGTGCCTGAATCTTAAACATTTCCGCATAGGCACCGTCATGTTCCATAAGTTCTGCATGGGTACCGTATTCCACCATCTCTCCGTCCGCAAACATGGCCACATGACTGCAAAACTGGGTAGAACTCAGACGATGGCTGATGTACACCGCCGTTTTGCCTCCGATGAGCTTGTCAAAGTCTTCGTAAAGTTTTGCCTCTGCCAAAGCATCCAGCGCCGCCGTCGGCTCATCCAATACCACCACCGGCGCATCCTTGTACAGGGCTCTGGCCAAAGCCAGTTTCTGCTTTTCACCACCGGACAGATCCACACCGTCATCATATACAATCTTAAGCAGCTCCGTCTTGCGTCCGTTCGGCAGGCTTTCCACCTTTTCTTTCAGTCCCGCCGCAAAGAGACACTCCTTTGCCCGTTCTCCGTCGGTGCGCTCCGGCTCCTTCATGGATACGTTTTCATCCATCGGAAAAGCAAACAACTCTACCTGCTGGAACACCGGTGCAAAAGCATTATAATAACTTTCCTTGTTGTACTCTCTCACATCTACACCGTTTAAAAGGATTCTTCCTTCTGTCGGCTCATACAACCGAAGCAACAGCTTGATCATGGTAGATTTACCTGCACCATTTAACCCTACCACTGCCAGACGCTCGCCCGCCTTTAAGGTGAGATTTAAGTTCTTCAATGCATAGCGCTCTGCCTTCGGATACTTGAAGGACACATTTTCAAATACAAACTCATAAGACTCTGCGCGCTCCAGCACCTTTCCGTCCTGATTCTTATCGCCGCCGTCAAAATCAAGAAAGCTTCTGAAATCGTCAATTTCTCTGTTTCTTGCAAGCACCCCTGCCATGCCATTTAATAAAGAAGAAACATATTCAAAAAAGGTAGCGGAGGATGCCAGGTATAAAGTAAAGTTACCGATGCTCAGGTCTCTGTTTACCATAGCATCTATCAGCCATGCATATACAAGGATCTGAGATGCGCACCAGAAAATGTTGCCGGAAACACTGGTCCAGAACCAGAACTTTGCATTTACCTTCTGGGCTTCGTAACGAATCTTATTCAGTTCCTTGTACTTGTTCGTGAGCCAGCCCCGCAGACCGAACATGCGGATATCCTTTGCCGCATCAAAATTCGTAGTCTCATACTGCATGTACCAACGCTTTCTCCACCAGGTAGCAAGGGGGTCCCATACACGCATCTTCGTAATCCGGTTGGTACGATTTACAACAAGGAAGTTTACAAACGCAATGCCCACCATCAAAAGCACCAGCCACACGTTTAAGGTACTCAAAATACCGATACCGAGAAGCACTGTGGTCAGCGATTCCACTAAACGGGTAGATTCCCGCATCATACCTTCCACACCATTGTTGTTATCGTTGCAGGCATTCTGTGCCTTCTGGTAACAATCCATCACATCCGGATCTTCCAAATGTTCAAAATCAATCTTCATGGCCTTGCGGTTCATCTTAAGCATCATGTAAAAACGAGCCCCGATATATCGCCAACCTACACCATATTGGTAGTAGGATGTGGTCATGGTAAGCACCAACTGGAATGCAGTCACTCCTGCCATAAGGATCAGTAACTCCTTCTGCCCTTCGTTTGCTGAAATTAAATCAAGAATTAACTTTGGCAAAAAGCTCCAGAAATACCGCATGAGCGGTTCGCAGATTGCTCCCAGCACGATAAACAACAACAGCTTCTTGTCGTAACCAATCATGTTCTTAAATACGAATATTATATTTTTCACCACACCATGTTCTCTGTGGAGTGGATTCTTCTTTTCCTGTTCCCCATTCTGTTGTTTCTTCTTTTTCTCTCGTTTCATTGTTCTATCTCCCTCTTCCTTTCATGGCTCTATCGCCTTTTTATCGCTGACCCTTCGTTGCCGTAAGTCTGTTACTTCTTCCCATGCTTCTGCAAAAACTCCAACTGTTCCCGTTCCAACCACGCCTTATTCGCGCCGCCGATAGACATCGCATAACTTCCCGGCGGATGTATTATCACATCCGCGCCTGCCAGTAGCAGTAGTGCCGTACAAGCCACACAACCGTCCACCGCATACAGCGGCTCGCTCTTATCATACTCATCCAAAACAGACAATTCAAACAGAATCTTATTCCCTTGTGCCGGTCCCAATCCTTTCAAATATCCGACAGCCTCCCCCGCCTGTTCTTCACTGATTCCTACTCTCTTTGCTATGGTCGGCACGGACACCCCGTTTCCCGCATCCAAAGAAAGCAAGAAGAACAACACCTTCAGATTTTCCTTCTTTCCCAGAAAAGCAAACAACTCTGCCAATTCATCCGTCACCTTAAAATAGGAAGCAAAACCCTTCTCCGGTCGTTTCATGATGGTATAAAACTCCAGGTTCTTATTCAGCCGGAAAAAGTTGAATCCGGACTTATCATATGCCGTAGACACAATCACATGGTCTCCCTCTGACCTTGTCCGATCATAATAGTGTTTATTCTCCGGCCACAACCCAAGCTGCATGGCCCAAATGTATTTCAACATCCGATCCACATGTTCGCTGTGGTCAAACTCCGGCCCCACATTAATTGCCTTTATAGCATCCATAAGCTGCTGTTCTATGGACACATTATCCTTTGCCCGTCCATACAGATAATCAATGGACACTTCAAAGTAGTCCGCAATCTGCGGAAGCAGATCTCCGTCCGGGTAACTTCCGTTTTCCCATTTGGAAACTGCCTGTGGGCTGACTCCCAAATGATTGGCCAACTGCTCCTGAGTGACCCCTCTGTTTTTTCGCAAGGTTTGTAATGTGGTTGAAAAAGTCGTTCCTGCCATTCTCAAATTCCCCTTTCGGTTGTGTTGAGCTTAGTATATCACATTGTTTAGTTGAGTGGTAGTACCAAAATCAACTGTAACTTCATTTTTCGTAGTAAATCCTCTTGTTTTTCCACTTTCAGTTGTTCTACCAATTATTTTCTCTGTTTGTTTTATCCCATTTTCCTTTTTTCTCATTTTATTTGACTTATCGTGCTTCCTTCTCCTCATAATAACGCTTCATCATATCTCTGACCGCATTCTCCGGTCCGCTGATAATCAATCGGTTGTTGTTCTTGTGCCGTTCCATGCCAAACTGCACTTCTTCATTTTCCGGTTCCTTCATCCGGTCACAGAAAAACTCCACTGCCCACTTTGCATCGTCCCACCCCATACAATAATCCAAGATAACACAGGTTCGGTTCTCCCTTTTGGTGTCCAGAAGCAGAAAATCATTCACGATGGCATTTCGCTTTGCATGCAGGCCCTGACGCACCGTAGGATGATCCATGAACGCATAGAAATCTTCTTCCGAAAACCGCCATGTACCATCTACCTTCTCACCCGTAAGAAGTTCCATCCGCAAATAATTCCGTAAGGTTCTCGTTGTAAGTCCCGTTATTTTCGCAATATCATTCATTGTGTACCATTCCATAGTCGTATCCTCCCTTTGTTTTCTGATTCCAGTATATAGGAAATGTGCCTATGGTTTCAATAGGAAAGAAGGGGAGTTTTTCCTAAGGGTTGGCCCCTGCGAAAGAAAAGCGGTCACATCGATTTCTCAATGTGACCGCCGGGCAAATCAGTTCCGCTATATATTTAATTATCAAGCTGATTTAATGTTTCCTCTACTTCAGGTACCCAGTCAGCATAATCAGTTATTTCAATATAAATATAACATATCTCTCTGGCCGCACCTGATGTATCTACTGCTCCGCAAAAGAAATTATCCCACTCAGAAAAGAATGTAACCCTTGCTTCTTCTCCTGGGTTTATTCCTATCGCTTCAATACCTTTTATCTTACCGTTATCGTTCATATCAATGTAATAATCATCGGCAAAATCAAAAAGAACGGTCGGACAGGAATCTATTTCATCTCCGTATGCATCACATAATACAATTTCACCCATGGCTATATACTTTTCCGAACCGGTATTTTTGAAACGTCCCACAAACTGCAGGATATCATCTTCCCATGTAAGAATATCCACACCCGTCATTTCAAATGGTTCTCCATACTCGGAAGTATTGGCAACAACCCACAAATCTATCGTATCATCATAAAACGCCACATCGAACGGATATGAGAAATAACACTCGTCTGTTCTGTCTGTCAAATTTCCACCCCAGCCACCGGAACCATATCGTTCAAACTCCTCCTCTGTATAAAGCTCCGCATCTATCAATTGCACCACAGAAAATCCCATTAACATTTGGTCATAATAGGAAATAGCCCGCTCTGCAACAAAGTAATCTCCTTCATAAGAAGTGTAATTCACTCCGTTCTCATAGCATACAACCAACTCTCCGTTATATGCGTCCTGCAGGAGATAGTAGGTTTTTCCGTTTCCTACCATCTGGTGTATGATTTGATATGCAACATCCTCCATGTTATAGTAACTTGTCATACCTACCGGTGTTCCTTTATACAATCCACTTCTCACAAACACAGTCTCATCAAATCCCTCACTTGGAATTCCGTCCACCTTAATTCCGTCCTCCGTAAACGTTACCAATGTATTATACATTATTCCGTTTTCATCACACGTTTGAATCACACTGTCACTTTTACGGCCTCGTTCATCCATACATAACAAAATATTCTGAACTCCATTTGTCAAAACACCCCGTCCCACATTCGGGAACTGTCCGTCATTGCACGGCAGAATAAAGAAATTCCACCGATTGTTCGGATCATACCAATTCCCCATGATATCCGACAGATTATTCTGCGTCACCGCATAACCAGCTACTTGTGCACCTTTCACATACCCTTCCGGTCTTGTGAACAACACCTTTCCTGTCAACAAATCATGATTCTCCAGAAGAACACCGTCTTCCGTAAAGGTAACCTTCGGATCCATCCTGCTTCCATCAAAGAAACAGGAACCAATTACGCTGTTACTTTCCCTATGACTTTCGTCCAAAAAGAATGCAGCATTTACAGTTCCGTCTGTCAACACAACCTGTGCAATGCTCGGAAATTCATTTCCCGCAGATACGTCAAAGATTAGTTCCCATGTTCCGGTCTCGTCATACCAGGTACCAGCGATCTCAAACTTATTACTCTGAGTCACAGCATACGGTACCGGCTGCTTCTCCACCGGCTTAGCCGTCGGTTTCGCTGTCGGTTTCGGCTCCTCCTTCTCGTCTTCGTCTTTCTTATCCGACTTGTCGTCTTTATCTTCTTTCTCTTCCTTGTCCTTCTTGTTATCTTTATCCTTCTTATCCTCGTCGTCCTTCTCATCATCCTTGGATGCATCTTCTCCGGACTCCTCTACCGTATCCTTACCGGTCTTTGCGGCATCGTCACCTTTTCCGCAACCGATAAAACAGCATGCTACCAATAAAAACAATAACCATTTCAGTTTTTTCATAGCAACCTCTCCTTTGTCTTATTGTCATACAACTTATGATGTATTATAAACAATTTCACACAAAAAGTCGTATACCGGGAGCATAATATGCGCGTTAACTTTCCTTTTGTAAAAAAAGCGGCCACGCCACGCGCAACCGCTTTCTAAGTGCTACCACTATCTTACTTTATAAGAATATCTTCCCGTAACTTGCTTACCGTTCAAAAAGTTCCACATAATCCCCTTCTTTTAACACTGCCTTATAGGCCGGGCGGATAATCTTATCCTGATTGATCAGTTCCTCCATACGGTGTGCGCTCCAGCCTACAATACGGGCCATAGCAAATAACGGTGTAAACAACTCCGCCGGAAGTCCCAACATAGTATAAATAAATCCGCTGTAGAAATCCACATTGGCACTGACACCCTTGTAAATGCGACGCTCACGTTCGATTACCTTCGGCGCCATTTCTTCTACCATCTTATACAAACGATATTCCGCCATCTTATTTTTCTCTTTGGCAAGGGTTTCCACGTATTCCTTTAACAAACAGGAACGTGGATCGGATAAAGAATATACCGCATGACCCATACCGTAGATGAGACCCTTCTTATCAAAGGCTTCCCTTCTGAGAAGCTTTACCAGGTACTCTTCCACCTGGGCCGGGTCCTTGGTATCCTCCACAGAACGCTTCAGGTCGTTAAACATCTCTACCACCTTAATGTTGGCGCCGCCGTGCTTCGGTCCCTTTAAAGAGCCCAGTGCCGCTGCCACCGCCGCATAAGTATCCGTGCCGGAAGAAGTAACCACGTGTGTGGTAAAGGTGGAATTGTTACCTCCACCATGCTCCATATGCAGCACCAGTGCCATATCCAGAATCTTTGCTTCCAGCTCCGTATACTGCATATCCGGGCGAAGCAAACGCAAAATATTTTCCGCCGTAGAAAGCTTCGGGTCCGGATGATGGATGTACAGGCTCTTGCCCTTTTCGTAATGATTGTACGCACAATAGCCGTATACCGCCAACATTGGGAATACCGCAATTAACATAATGCTCTGGCGCAGTACATTCGGCAGACTGATGTCATCCACCTTCTTATCATAGCAGGCCAATGTCAGAACCGAACGGGATATGGTATTCATCATATCCTTGCTCGGTGCTTTCATCACTACATCACGGACAAAGTTGGTCGGCAAAGTCCGTGCGGTATTTAACAGCTGTTTGAACTCTTCCAGTTCCTCCTGTGTCGGAAGGCTTCCAAACAACAACAAATAGGTAACCTCTTCAAAGCCGAACCGATTTTCACTCAAAAAACCGTTACAAATCTCTCTGATATCAATTCCGCGATAACGAAGCACGCCCTCACATGGAACCTTCGTATCCCCTTCCATGCGAAAGGAGGTGATATCGGAGATTCGGGTAAGTCCTGCCACTACACCGTTACCGTTCAAATCACGAAGTCCTCGTTTTACCTCGTGTACCTTATAAAGTTCCGGATCAATCCCACTGTTGCTTTTGCAAACATCTGCCAGATGTAAAATCTCCGGCGAAACCTCTGTCAATGCTTTTTTTGTCATTCTCTCTCCCTTTTCCGATACTTCTCTCACTCTCTCATCTCCTTTGTACGTGTGCTTCGGCCAACAATCCATTTCCTTCTACTTTTTGCGAAAAATGTGACATTTTCCTAATATTATACTAATATATTTATTCCGTGAAGTCAAGAAAAAAACATCGACGCCTTCCCCTCTTTTTCGTCACGGACAATGGTTCCTTCCTCGTATGTCAAAGGTGCGATTCCTCATTGACCATAACGGAATATAGTGCTAAAATAGGAGACGTATCAAATCCGTGTACACACGTATTGCCTGTACCGATGTAGAAAGCGGAGCAGGAAAGAAAGGACTACTATGTGGATTGCAAGTGATTGGAAAGAATATGAAGTATTGGATGCCTCCGGTGGTGAGAAGTTAGAGCGCTGGGGCGATTATATTTTACTGCGGCCGGACCCTCAGGTACTTTGGAACACCCCGAAGCGTGCAGCAGAATGGAAGAAACTGAACGGCCATTATCACCGCAGCAACAAAGGCGGCGGCGAATGGGAGTTTTTTGATTTGCCGCAAAACTGGCTGTTGCATTATAAGGAACTGACCTTCCGTTTGCAGCCTTTTGCATTTAAACATACCGGTGTATTTCCGGAACAGGCG
>JAZNBY010000239.1:0-11998 GCA_045587325.1 Lachnospiraceae bacterium
AACGAGGAGTTCTGGGCATTCGACGATAAGCCGGAAGCTACCAGAAATCTTTCCGGTGTTGTTCTTAACCGCTTAAAGGATTATGTTCCGGCATTGATCGGCGGTGCAGCAGACCTTGCTCCGTCCACTAAGACTTACATGAAGGATGCTGGAGATTTCTCCAAGGATAACTATGCAGGTCGTAACTTACACTTCGGTGTTCGTGAGCTTGCAATGGCAGCAATCGGTAACGGTATGACCTTACATGGTCTTCGTGCCTTTGTTTCCACCTTCTTCGTGTTCAGTGATTACGTAAAGCCGATGGCAAGACTTTCTTCCATCATGCGTATTCCGACCACTTATGTATTAACTCACGACAGTATCGGTGTTGGTGAGGATGGACCGACCCATGAACCGATCGAGCAGTTAGCTATGCTTCGTGCTATGCCGAACTTCCATGTATTCCGTCCGGCAGATGCAACGGAGACCATCGCAGCTTGGTATTCCGCAGCTACCTCTAAGGAGACCCCGACTGCATTAGTTCTTACCAGACAGAACCTTCCGCAGCTTGCAGGTTCCTCTAAGGACGCATTAAAGGGCGGTTATGTTATTGCTGATTCTGAGAAGAGCACTCCGGATGCAATCATCATCGCTTCCGGTTCCGAAGTTTCCCTTGCAGTGGATGCAAAGGAAGTTCTTGCAAAGGAAGGCGTAGATGTAAGAGTTGTTTCCATGCCGTGTATGGATCTGTTCGAGGAGCAGAGCGCAGAGTACAAGGAAAGCGTTCTTCCGAAGAGCATCCGTGCAAGAGTAGCAGTAGAGGCTCTCATCGACTACGGTTGGGGCAAGTATGTTGGTCTTGACGGTGCTACCGTAACCATGACCGGTTTCGGTGCTTCCGCTCCGGCGAACACCTTGTTCGAGAAGTTCGGCTTCACTGTTGACAACGTAGTAAAGGCTGTTAAGAGCGTACTGTAATTTGGGATACAATTACAAATGAGATGGGCAAACCCGTAGAAATGCGGGGACGCAAAACCAAGAATCTAAGGATATTTTTATCTATGATAGTCCGGTTGCAATTTTTTTGCAACCGGACTACTTTTTTTAAGAAACCACAATAGGTTGTGGTTGATAGATTGAAAACTACAGTATATTCAAATTGAAAAAAAATGTCGTTTGTGGTATAATATGAATATACAGAAATACTCAGAATGAAAATGCAATTGCAAGTAAAACTTTGTCAGAAAAGGAAGGGGGCCGGCAGAGATGAGTTCTTTCGAAAAAGAAGGAATAGGAAAGAGAAGAAGACGTTTGGGTGATATTTTAATAGATGCCGGTGTTATTACAGAAGAACAGTTAGTACAGGCCCTGGAGTATCAGCGTCAGCAGCCGAAGAAAGTTCGTCTCGGTCTGGCTTTGGTACAGAAAGGCATTACCAGTGAAGCTGCAATCGTTACCGCTCTGAAGGAGCAGTTAAATATAGAAGCAGTTACATTAATTGGTCTTGAGATTCCGTCAGAGATTATCAAGATGGTTCCGGATGTTTCTTTGTTAAAGAAGCACGGAATGATTCCGTTCGCATTTGACGAGCGGAATCCTCGTAAATTGCACGTGGCCATGGTAGACCCGATGGACATTGTGGCAATGGACGACCTGGCAGTGGTTACGGATATGGATATTGTTCCTGCGATTGCCACCAATACGGAAGTCATGAGTGCAATCGACCGTTATTACGGCGGTCAGGAAACCCTTGCCATGGCGGAACGTTTTACCCAGCAGAGGGGAGAAAAAAATGAGGATGATAAGCTGGCTGAGGCACAGTCAGAAGTAGACAGCTCCCCGATTGTTGTTCTAGTAAGGACGATTATAGAGCAGGCAGTTCGTATGCGTGCTTCCGATATACATATTGAGCCGATGGAGACGATTATCCGTGTGCGGTACCGTATCGACGGTGTACTGCAGGAGATTAACCGGTATCCGGTTTCCATGCTTTCTGCGATTATTGCCCGTATTAAGATTATCGGTGGCATGGACATTGCAGAAAAGAGAAAGCCGCAGGACGGCCGTATTACCCAGATTGTAGACCACATGGAGTACGATATCCGAGCGTCTATCCTGCCGACGGTGTACGGCGAGAAGGTGGTAATGCGACTTACCTCCAAGCAGACGCTGACAAGAGAAAAGAGCAATCTCGGTTTCTCTCCGGAGGAGATGCGGAAGTTCGATAAGATTTTATCCAATCCGAACGGTATTATTCTGGTAACCGGACCGACGGGTTCCGGTAAGTCCACCACCTTGTATACCGCTCTCAGCGAATTAAATGATACAGAGGTTAACATTATTACCGTAGAGGACCCGGTAGAGGCAAATATCGATGGTATCAATCAGGTACAGGTAAATGTAAAAGCTGACCTGACCTTTGCGTCTGCGTTACGTTCCATTTTGCGACAGGACCCGGATATCATCATGATCGGTGAGATTCGAGACGAAGAGACCGCAAACATTGCGGTTACCGCATCCATCACCGGCCACTTGGTTGTAAGTACACTTCATACCAACAGTGCGGCCAGCTCTCTGACCCGTTTGGCGGATATGGGTATTGCGACGTATCTTTTGGCGGATTCCGTGGTAGGCGTTATTGCACAGCGTCTGGTACGTCGTCTCTGCTCCTGTAAGGAAGAATACGAGCCGACTCCGGAGGAATGGGAAGCATTGGGAAGCAAGGTGCCGGGAGCACAGATTTATAAGCCTTGCGGATGTTCCAAGTGTAATGATTCCGGCTATCGGGGCCGTATCGGTGTATATGAGATTTTACCGGTTACCAATAAGATTAAGCGCCTGATTTCCAAGGGGTCTTCTGCAGAAGAGATTCAGGACCAGGCTTTGGAGGAAGGAATGAATACACTTCGTATGAGTGCTGCCCGCCTGGTAAGAGAGGGTATCACAAGCGTAGATGAGTTCATGCGTATTGCTTATTCCAATGAAGATGAGACGGAATAGAAGGAGGCATTATGGCAGACATTGACAGGCTATTATCGATGGCAAGGGAACGGAAAGCATCAGATTTGCATCTGACAGCCTTTCTTCCGCCAAAGGTCAGAGTTAACGGCGAGTTGGTTCCGCTGACGGAAGACCGGTTGACAGTCGATCAGTTGAAGGAATTAATCAGCCCGATGTTAAACGATGTCACGAGGCAACGGCTGGATGAGGAAGGACAGGTGGATTTCTCCTATGCCATTCCGGGAGAAGGCCGATACCGTGTAAATATATTCCGGCAGAGAGGTTCTCTGGCGGCAGTACTTCGTCTGGTAGGTACGGTAATTCCGCCGGCAGAAAAGCTGGGTATTCCGAAAGAGGTTATGGAACTGGTACAACGAAAACGTGGCTTGATACTGGTGACGGGACCGACCGGTAGCGGTAAGTCTACTACTTTGGCGGCTATGATTGACCGCATGAATAAAGAGCGGAATTGCCATATTATAACACTGGAAGACCCGATTGAGTATTTGCACAATCACGGCAGTGCCATTATCAACCAGCGAGAAGTAGGAACGGATACGGACAGCTATTCCTCCGCATTACGTGCAGCACTGCGTGAGGACCCGGATGTTATTCTGGTAGGAGAAATGCGAGACCTGGATACGATGGCCACGGCGATCACGGCGGCAGAGACGGGACATCTGGTATTGTCCACCCTGCATACCACCGGCGCGGCGGCCACCATAGACCGTATTATCGACGTTTTCCCGACGAACCAGCAGCAGCAGATTCGTCTGCAGCTGGCCAATGTATTGGAAGCCGTGGTTTCCCAGTTGTTGCTTCCGACACTGGACGGCAAGGGCAGAGTGGCAGCCTTTGAGGTAATGTTCGGCACGATAGGTATCTGTAACCTGATTCGTGAAGAGAAAACCCATCAAATCAACGGTATGATCCAGACCGGAAGGAAGACGGGCATGCAGATGATGGATGATGCGTTGTATGACCTGTATATGAATGAGAAAATCAGTAGAAACACGATTCTTTCCAGTGCCCTGGATATCGAGGGCATGCAGAAGCGTTTGATGTATTCCTCAGAAAGGAGCCGGTTCTAAATGATTGATTATATTTATACTGCGGTAGGCAAGGACGGGAAAAAGGTAAAGGGTACCATTTCCGCGACCAATGAGAGTCGTGCCCGTATCCTGTTGAAGGAACAGGGTATGGTACCGACCAAAATTGCAAAGCAGACGGTGTTAAACAAGGATATTGACATTAATATTGGCAATCCGGTAAAGCCGCGAGACCTAAGTGTGTTCTGCCGTCAGTTCCAGAGTATTTTAAAGGCCGGCGTTACCATTGTGGATGCACTGGAGATGTTAGCCGACCAGACGGAGAACAAGGTATTTTCAAAAACCATCCGGGAAACAAGAGCATCCGTGCAAAAGGGTAGTACCCTGGCAGAGGCCATGCGGGAGCATCCGAAGGTATATCCGGCTTTGCTCGTCAACATGGTGGAGGCCGGTGAAGTATCCGGTAGCCTGGAAGTAGCCCTGGAGCGAATGGGTATTCAGTTTGAAAAGAGTACCAAGATGAAATCCCTGGTAAAGAAGGCCATGATTTATCCGATTATGATTATTATCGTAGCCTTTTTGGTAGTTATTGTCATGTCCATTGCCGTGGTTCCGAAGTTTGCGGACATGTTTGAAGATATGGGCACGGAGATGCCGGCCATCACATCGGCGATAATGGCCTTTAGTGATTTTATTCTTCACAAATGGTATATTCTGGCGCTGATTATAATAGTGGTGGTATCTGCAATCGTTACATTTGCCAGAAGTGATGCCGGTAAGCACTTCTTCGGCAAGCTTGTCATTAAGCTTCCGATTTTCGGTAAGCTGGTGGTAAAAAGTACGTCGGCTTCTTTTGCCCGTACTATCAGCACCCTGGTCAGTGCCGGCGTGCCGTTATCCGAGGCCATCGAGATTACGGGAAAGTCCCTGGGCAATGTATTGTTCCGAGAGGCCTTGCAGGATGCCAGGCTGAAGGTAGAGCAGGGTAGTAACCTGAGTGAACCTCTGGAGGCCTGCGGATTGTTCCCGCCGATGATTCCTCAGATGGTACGTATCGGTGAGGAGACCGGTAATATCGACGGTATGTTAACGAAGGCAGCGGATTATTACGAGGAAGAGGTGGAGATTGCCACCGGCAGTTTGACTGCCATGATTGAACCATTAATCATTGTAGTATTGGGTGCTATTGTAGCATTCCTGGTACTGGCTCTTTATATGCCGATGATGAGTATGTACAGCGGCATGGAGAATCTGAGCTAGTATTGTTTTACGGCTGGATTGGTGTTTGTTTTCTACATAACCCCGAGCATTTTGACAGAAGACAAACCCGTTCAACATAAATTTTATAAAACGAGAGGAGATTTCATTATGAAGAAGTTAAAGAGAGAGAACAAAGGTTTTTCCTTAGTAGAATTAATCGTAGTTGTATTAATTCTCGGTATTTTGGCAGTAGCGGTTACTCCGCAGATTATGAACTGGGTAGATAAGTCCAAGACCAACACCGATGAGACTACCAAAGAATCTATCGAAGTAGCAGCACAGGCAGCAGTACTTGAGTTTATGGAGGGAAAGGCTGTCCAGGCAGAAGTATATAAGGTTACCTCTTCTGGTGTAGCTGATGATGGCGCTGACAGTAATGTGACTGCAGGCGGTACGAAGTTAGGCGCTATGATTGCAGACGCAATCGGCGATGTATCAAGCCCGAAATCAAGTACCTATACTTATTTTGAGGTTGCAGTAGAAGCCGCAACTGGTCAGGTAACGGTTACTTTAAAGTAAGTTGCAATTTATGATTATATAACGTTTAAGAGGGATTATTTATGAGAAAGAACAACAAAGGGTTTTCCCTGGTAGAATTAATTGTAGTGGTACTGATTCTTGGTATTTTAGCAGTAGCAGTCACTCCGCAGCTTTTGAACTGGGGAGGGAAGTCCAAGGAGAATACGGACGCACTGTTAAGAGAGTCCATCGAATCCGCGGCTTCCGCAGCTGTACTGGAATTTATGGAAACAAGTGCGGTTGCTGAAGAAGACTACAAGGTTACTACAGGAAGTGTGGTTGTTCTTGATGAGGGTGCAGACGCAAATCCGGGATTGGCAAACCAGATTTTGGTTGCCTTGGATGAAGCTGTAAGCCCGAAATCCAGTCCGGCTACAGGTTACTTCAAGATTGAAGTAGAAGCAGTCACAGGACAAGTAAAAGTCTCTGTTGTAGAGTAAAAGTAACGAAGAAAGGACCGTATGCCATGGATATTACAATCATCATTTTACCCTTCGTATTTATCTATGGCATACTGGTCGGAAGCTTTTTAAATGTATGTATTTATCGCATTCCGAGACATGAGAACATCGTGACAACACGGTCCCACTGCATGAGCTGTGGTTATGGGCTCAAGTGGTATGATCTGATTCCGGTGTTTTCATGGCTTTGGTTGCGGGGAAAGTGCCGTAAATGTAAGGCGCCGATTTCCAAACAATATCCCATTGTGGAGGCCTTAAACGGCCTTCTTTGGGTACTGGTAATCGGAGTGTGCGGTCTGACGGTGGAGGGCATTTTGTATTGCTTGTTTACATCGGCTCTTTTGGTACTTTCCGTCATTGATTTCCGTACCTACGAGATTCCGGTTGGAATCAACGTATTTATTGCACTCCTCGGGGGAGTGCATCTGGTAACGGATTTATCCAACTGGTTTATGTATGCATTGGGCTTTGTCCTGGTCAGTGGGATTTTTTACGTGGCATTTTTGGTTACCCACGGAAATGGTATGGGGGGCGGAGATATTAAGCTGATGGCGGCAGCCGGTTTGTTGCTTGGAGCACCGAAGGTGTTTTTGGCAATGTTATTTGGGTGTGCCTTGGCTGTGGTGATTCATTCCATTCGGATGAAGGTATCTTCTGCGGATCACAAGCTGGCCTTCGGGCCGTACTTGGCAGCGGGCCTGTTTCTTTCCGCGATAGCGGGAGAACCGTTGATTACCTGGTATCTTGGGTTGTTTTAGGAGCATTCATATAACATTTCAGTAGCATACGTATCGCGCGTGTTGCTGAAATGTTATATGTCGTTATCTCAAATTAAGGAGGAAATTATGGCAAAGAAAGTAGTAAGTATAGAAATCAGCGAAAGTAAAACCAAAGCTGCCGTACTTAGTATGGGAAAGAAAAAGCAGACGGTAAAGAAAGCAATCGTGTTTGATACTCCGAAGAATGCGATGGAAGACGGTTATATCCGCGATTATGCTCTGTTTGCGGAGCAGCTCTTATTAAAGTTGCGCGAAGCAGAGATTAAGACGAAGGATATTGTGTTTACCTTCTCCTCCAACAAGGTAATCAGCCGAGAAGTTATTGTAACGGCAGCAAAGGAGAAGATGTTAAAGAACATCGTTATGTCGGAGGTAGATGAGTACTTCCCGATGGATCTTTCCGAGCATGTTATTTCCTATTCCATTATCGGTCACGACAAGGAATCCCAGCAGTACCGGCTGATGATTTATGCGGCACCGGAGGAATTGATTTCCGGCTATTACGGTGTGGCGAAGGAGATGCGTTGCAATGTGGCAGCCATTGACTTTACGGGTAACGCGGTATTCCAGTGGATGAAGCGTTCTACCTTGGAAGAGGTCAGCCTTGTCGTAGAGGTAGCCGAGAATTCTTCCGTTATCACTATTTTAAATAATGGTGAAATGGGTGTACAGCGAACCATCAATTACGGTGCGAGCTTGCTGGCGGAGGCATTGGCGGAAAGCGGTTCCTATGACGGCATCACCACCAAGGAAGCCGCCCTGGAAGTGTTGTTGAAGAACGATTTTATCAATATCGGAGACGGGGAAGAAAAATGGCGTCAGAGTGAGCTGGAAAAGATTCGTAGCGGACGATTCCAGCGTATGGAAAACGGAGCCACCGAAAATGAAGCAGGAGAGATAACGGAAGCGGAGCGTAGTGTAGAGCGTTTGCTTTCCGATGAAGAAATCTTAAACCGCCGTGCAATCGCACGAGAGGATGTAACGGAAGCGGCACGTATGCTGGTTTCCAACATGCGTCGTGTAATGGATTACTATAACTCCAAAAACGGCGGTGTAATGGTACAGAAGATTTATGTTACCGGTCTTGGTGCTTCCATTCAGGGTCTGGATGGTATGGTTACCCAGGAGCTGGATGTTCCGGCAGAAATCTATAACGTAACAGAAGGTGTTACCTTTGCAAAAGAGGTAGCAGAATATGAAGATAAGGGACAGGAGTTCCTTTCCTCCTTCGGTGCAGTGCTTGCTCCGTTGGGCTTCCGTCTGGCAGATGCAGAGGTGGCGGAAAAGAAGAAGGAACTGGTAATTCTTTCTTTAGTTATTTTTGTGGTATCAGCAGCTGCCATTGCTTTCCTTATATTTTCCACCCAATGGGAAATCAGTCAGCAGGAGAAGAAGCAGAAGCAGTTTAAGAAAGATATTGCAGCGATTGAAGAAATCCAGCAGTTAAAAGAAGTATTCGAGGCCAGCGAGCAGTCTGTACGTATTATGTCAGAGACGGATGCGCTTACCTTCAGTGAGGTAGAGCAGTTAAATGAGATCATTGCGGCACTGGAGCGTGCACTTCCGAAGCGTGCTCTTGTACACTCCGTTACCATCAGCGGTGAATTGATGACCATCAGTTTTACCACCGTAACGAAGGAAGAAGCGGCAAAGGTACTGATGCAGTTAAAGGAAATCCCGTATATTCAGAGTGTTTCGAATGCCGGCATTGTGGAAAAGCTGGATGAGATTACCAATCGTACCGAAGTGGCATTCACGGTAAACTGTGTATTGCAAAAGTATGAGCCAGAGATAACGGAAGGAACGGAGGAATAGAGCTATGGAAAATAAGAAAAGTAACAGCAATGATATTAAAGTGTTTTTCCTTGTTTTAATTTTAGTTGTTCTTGCCGCAGTGGTTTCCTACTTTTATTTGTACATGCCGATGGTAGAGAAACGAAACGACCTGATAAAGGAAAACTATGATTTGGAAGTACGGCTCATTAATTTAAGGAATCTGACCACAAAGCAGAACGACTATATTAAAGGTATTAATGAGTCCACAGAAAAAATACAGTCGGTTTTGAATAACTACAGTGCGGGAAATACGCCGGAGAAGAGTATTATGATGGCGATGCTCATGGAAGAAAGAGTAGAAATTCGTCTTCCGAATCTGAGCTTTACCCAACCTAGCATTATTTCATCCGTACAGATGCCGCTTGTAACGGAAACTGCAAGCGGGAAGTATGCCATCGGATACTATGACGTTAACCTGTGGAAGGAAACCATGACAACCAACTATGTTTGTACGTATGAGCAGTTGAAGAAGATGATTGACTTCATTAACGCATATCCGGAGAGAATGAATATCGAGGCAATTACCGTTGCCTATGACAGTGAGACAAAGGGGTTAAAGGGTAATTTAACCTTAAATCTGTTTGCGGTTACCGGAACCGGTAAGGAATATCAGCCGCCGAGGATTGATGACTTGAGTGTTGGTAAAGATAACGTTTTCGGACAGTAATAAGCAAGAACGGAGGTGAGCATGTTGAGAGTGAATAAGAAAAACGACGGTATGTCTCTGATTGAAGTAATTGTCAGCATGCTTGTTTTGTCCATTGCCGTAGTGGCGGTTACCATGTCCTTTAGTACGGTAGCCAAGATAAATTCGGGATCCAAGCAGAAGCAAAGTGTGGAATCTCTGATGGAAAATTTATTGGAATATGCAGAAGCCGGAGGGACAGAGTATCAGAGCTGGTTTTCGCCTTCGGGGTACACGCTGGTAAGCGATTTTACCGATATCATAACGAAGCGGGAGGAACTGTTAGAAGGCATCGGTCAGGGGATGTTCACGTATAATGTACGGGTAATTACGGACCGCGCACCGGCAGAGTATGATAAAGACAAGTTAAACGATTTCAGAGTAATTCAGTTCGGAGGAAGCAACAGTAATACGATTTTGATTAATGCCAGTCTGGAAAGCAATGACAGTGATGTGCCTCCGAATGGCGTAAATGATTATGACGAAACTGCCTATGAATACTTTTATACGTTACATTCCGGAGCGGTTACGGAGCATAATATGATCGAAGAACAGGAAAAATCAGAAAATCCGTCGTATACCATGGATTTGTGGACAGAAACACCGGAGTCCTCAATCCCGGATTTTGTTGACAGGGAGCTTCGGCTTGTGGTAACGACACCTATCATGGGAAAAATGCAGTTGATAGCATATTTTACGTATATACTGGACTCTTCCGTATATCTTCCGTTAGCTACGGAAAATGTGTACGAAATACCATTGTATGCTTCGGAACTGTATGATGTGGCTTCCAGTGCAGACCCGAATGCAAAAAAGCTGGATCAGATTTATATTATGTATTCTCCATCTGTCACCGGTGAGGCAGCGTTTGGTTACGGAAAGGACATCCGCCTGTGGGATGAAGCCAAGGCATTAAAGGCTAAAATTTTCATTGCAAACCAGGCGATAGGTTCCACCGCAGTTGATACTGCAATCGGAATAGAAGGACTGGAAAACCGGAGCGGAGCAACCGATATCATTAATCTTTCTTTCCAGGATCCGGGTGTGTCAGGTGCGAATAAGGATCCTTTAGGAGGAGAAATTTATTGTTCCTGCAATGTGGAGTTGGAGAACGAAGGTTATTTCACAAATGTGAGTTGCCATGACAACCTGTTGGTTTCCACCGGGGAAGAAGTACGAATTGTAACTACGACGTTGGAGATTTTGGATCCGGCATCAAATGAGGTGTTAAAGAGTAAGACGATAACGCATTTGCAGTAACGCAGATTTGGAGGAATGGGGATATGAAGGGAAACAGAATTCGGAAAAATAACAGAGGCGATTCGTTGATTCTTGTTATCGGTTGTATTGCTTTGCTTTCCATCGTCGGCATTATTCTTCTGGCAAAGTCCATGGATAACCGGAGCATGAAGCTGGCGGAGGAACAAGCACAAACTTCCTTTCTCGGTGCGGAGAGCGGTTCTGCAGAGTTGGTTACCGTAATAGAAACCGTGGCGCAAGAAGTGGTAGGGGAAGCGTTTGGGGATATGTTGATAGAGTATTCTTTATCTCCTACAAACGATGGCAGTAAACCTACAAACGAGGACAGGAAAATAAGATACAACCAGTTCTTTGGACAAAAAGTGAAGGAGAAGTTGGAAGATGAGACGCTGGCAACCCAGTTGAAGACTGCATTAGGGGTAGCGGATATTGCCAATTTGTCGGTAGATTGTGGTGATGTGGACATTGAAGATACCACCGACCCGGTGTATACGGATACCATCCGGATACATGAAGTAGAAATCGTTTATTCCGTTGGGGGAAGTCAGAGTAAGATTACGACGGATATTTGCATAAAGGCGCGGATTCCGGATGTAGAGTCCGGCTTTCACAGTGGCATCAGTTGTGATTTTCTGGATTTTGGTTTGATTGCGGATGGGGATGTTACGGTCTCTACTACGGAGGATGTTAACCTGAAGGGAAATGTTTACGCAGGCGGGGACTTGGTTACGTTTGGAAATAATGTAGCGACCAAAATCAATGATGCAGTAAAGTTGTTAATAAAAGGTGAGATAAAAGTAGAGCCGGGGGCACAGCTGTGGGTAAAGGCAGAAGAACTGACCTTTCAGGACGGACAGGGCATCTGGACAGGCGGTATTACGGTAAACGGCGGAATCGTTAATACAAACGGTGTGAACGTATATGTGGTAGACGACTTATCCGTGGAGGGTACGGACACTAGTGTTGTGATGCAGGGGGCCGGTGTAAAGTATGTAGGCTTCAGCGGAGGAAAAAGTACACTTTCGAATCATCAGAGAAGTAGTGCGATTACCATCAACGATGCAAAAAATCTGACCATGGATTTGAGTGGGTTAGCTGGTTTGTATATTAATGGCTGTTCCTATATTTATGAAGGAAATGATAACTGGGGAGGCTCATCAGCGGCAGGTG
>JAZNBY010000240.1:0-13104 GCA_045587325.1 Lachnospiraceae bacterium
CCTGAGGTTTTGTCAAAAAATCCGGATCCGTAGTAAAGGAAAACGGAACCACCTTTTCATCACCAAACTGTTCTTCCATTACAGAAAAATCAATGGTGCGCTTATCAATCCGGGCCGGGGTTCCGGTTTTGAACCGGTACATCTCAATGCCGTGAGTAATGAGACTGTCCGTCAAATGATTGGCTGCCGGTAATCCGTTGGGACCGGTATACGTACTGACCTCACCGTAAATACAACGGGCCTTTAAGTAGGTACCGGTACATAAGATAGCAGCGCGACACGGATAAATTGCTCCGGATGCGGTTTTTACACCGGTAATTTGATCCCCTTCCGTAATAATCTCCGCAATCTCTGCCTGCTTTATAGTCAGATTGTCCGTATTTTCCAATACTCTCCGCATTTCCGTCGAATATTCCTGCTTGTCCGCCTGGGCACGAAGAGAATGTACTGCCGGACCCTTGGATTTATTTAACATCTTTGACTGAATATATGCCTTATCGATATTTTTTCCCATCTCACCCCCAAGGGCGTCGATTTCTCTTACCAGATGTCCCTTGGAAGTTCCGCCGATGTTAGGATTACAAGGCATCAATGCAATGCTTTCGGTGCTTACCGTAAATAAAACGGTACGAAAAGAAAGTCTGGCACATGCCAGAGCAGCTTCACAACCGGCATGACCTGCGCCTACAACTGCAATATCATAACTTTCATAAATCCGATCCATTGTCTCACTCCTCTATTTTCCCATACAAAATTCCCGGAAAATGGTATTCACCAAATCCTCATCCACCGATTCTCCGGTAATCTCTCCAAGGCTTTCGTAGCCCTGCATCAAATCAATGGAATAAAAATCTTCCGGAAGACCTGCTTCAATGCTTTCCAATACTTTTTCCATAGCATCATAAGCTGCCTGTAAAGACTGCTTCTGTCGCTCTCCCGTAATATACAACTCATCATTGTAGGAAAGTTCTTTTCCGAAAAACATCTTCTCTATCGTATCATACAGTTCATCCAGTCCTTCTTCCTTCTTTGCGGAAATGCAAAGAACCTTTTGTCCTGTCAATTGTTCCAATTCCGTTGTGTCCGGTGTTTCACACAAATCAATCTTATTTAATAACAAAATAGACTTCTTGTGGGCAATCAAAGACAGAATCTCTTTTTCTTCTTCCGTGATTTTTTCTGTTGCATCTGCCAGATATAAAATCAAATCAGCTTCCGCAGCCGCTTTTTTTGCCTTTTCCACACCGATCTTCTCCACCACGTCCTCTGTGGCACGGATACCTGCGGTATCAATGAGAGAAAGTGCAATTCCTCTTATGGTTACCGTTTCCTCAATGGTATCCCGGGTAGTTCCTGCAATGTCCGTTACAATGGCCCGTTCCTCACCTGCAAACAGGTTCATAAGAGAAGACTTTCCTACATTGGGCTTTCCCAAAATAACGGTTTTGATTCCTTCCCGTAACATTCTGCCGTTATCCGCGGATGCAATGAGCCACTTTAACTTGTCTTTGATTTCTATTATACTCGCCTTTAATTCATTTGTAAAACCATCCAGGGAAATATGTTCCGGATCATCCAAAGCCGCCTCAATAAATGCGGTGTGATGTATCATTTTTTCCCGCAACGAAGAAATCTCCTGCAGCACGGTTCCCCGTAGCTGTGCCAGGGAATTTTTTAATGCCAAATCACTTTTGGCCCGAATGACTTCCATAACGGCTTCCGCTTTTGAAAGATCAATTCTTCCGTTTAAAAATGCCCGCTTTGTAAATTCACCGGCTTCTGCCAGACGAACACCCTGTTTTAATACAGTTTGTAATACTTTCTTTGTAACCAGGCTTCCTCCGTGGCAATTAATCTCCGCCACATCCTCTGCCGTATAAGTATGAGGAGCACGCATTACGGAAACCAGCACTTCATCCACAATGTCGGACCCATCTTTGATATACCCGTAATGAATGGTATGGGTTTTCTGTTCCGATAGCTTCTTTGCCGGATTCTTTCCGCAAAAAATCCGGTCCATCACAGAAAAAGTATCCGGTCCGCTTACACGGATAATACTGATACCGGCATTACTGAGTCCTGTGGAAATAGCAGCGATTGTCTCCATTATTGTCTCCTTTCTTATCCTATAAAGTAAAAAAGAGAGTCCGTAAACGGACTCTCTTTGATTTTGCATTTTACCACATGGTAATACAAAACAGACCGATCCGCTTTGTTTTACTCTGCGTCTTCTACCTTCGGTTCTGCAGTTTCAGCAGAAGTTGTCTCTACGGAAGATTCCTTACGGTCAAACTTACGATATCCGTTTTTATAACCGCCTTTACCATAGCCACCGCGGTTGCTTCCGTAGCTGCTCTTTCCGTAATATCTTTCATTGCTGAAATCTCTGACACCCTTCTTTAAAGATACGATAACCTTACGATACGGTTCTTCTGCTTCGCTGTGGGTCTCTACAAACTTATTGTTCTGTAATACAGAATGAATGATTCTTCTTTCATACGGATTCATCGGCTCTAAAGCAACAGAATGTCTGGTTCTTCTAACCTTACTTGCAATATTCTTCGCAAGATTCTCCAGGGTATCCTTTCTTCTCTCACGATAGTTTTCCGTATCCAACTTTACTTTAATATAAGTATCGCTGTCCTTATTTACAACAAGGCTTACCAGATACTGAAGGGAATCCAGTGTCTGACCTCTTTTTCCGATTAACATTCCCATATCGTCACCGGAAAGATTGATGTTCATCACCTTTTCTGCTTCATCAAAGGAAAATTCTGCTTCTGCCTTTACATTCATTGCAGCAAATACATCAGCAAGGAACTTTTCTACTGCCGGCTTATCTTCTTCCTTCTCTCTTGCACGAATCTTTGCCGGTTTCTTATTCAATCCCAAAAAACCGCTGGATTCTTTTTCGATGACTTCATACTCTATGTTTTCAACAGAAAGACTCAACTTAATGCCTGCTTCTATAATCGCATCTTCTACCGTTTTAGCGGTAACTTCAATCCATTCGTTCATTTTTATCCTCCACTCTCACTGATCCTTATTTTCCGCTACGGTCCTTTAAAATATTTGCATACTTGGAGATGCTTCCGCCGGAAACCGGAGTATTGTTACTTGTAGTATCATCATTGTTCTGCTCATCCGTCTGTGCATCTGCCTCTTCAGAAGATACTACCGGCAAATGTGCAAAATCCTTGGTTGTCTTAATCTCTTCCACTTCGATGGACTTGGTAGAAGTTCTTGCTACCTGGGACATCTGATTACCGGAGGTTATACCTGCTTTCTTCGCACGCTTTGCCTGATTTTTTGCAATAAGCTCTTCTACGGAAATCTTGTCCATGTACTTATTAATGAAAAACTGCTGTACAATCTGTACTAAGGAACTGATAATCCAGTAAAGACCCGCACCAATTGGCATCATAAAGCAGATGAAACCGGACATAAGCGGTAAAAAGATGTTCATGGTCTTCATACTGGATGCAGCAGGGTTGTCCTTCTGCTGCGCACTGGATAGAGACAGCTTGGACTGTAAAAACTGGGAACTTGCGGATAAAATCGGGATTAATACACTGATTCCGGTCCAGGTCGGCTGATCCAAAACGTTCATACCGAATACGAACTGATGGATATCAATAATTGGCTTGGAAAAAGTTGCAATGTCCAATGTTGGGAAGAAATCTGCAAGAATCTTCCAGTCTGCTGCATTACACTTAGACAAAATATCAATAATATTAATATTCGTTAAAACACCGTCTTTAAACGTACCGATTTTTTCTACATCAACACCGACAGCTGCTTCCTTTGCAAAATCTGCAAGAATCTGTGCATATCCTTCCACTCCGCGAATAGATTCCGCTGCAATGTTATACATATCTTTTACGTCACCGACATATGCCGGAATCGCATAAATAACACGGTATAATGCAAATAAAATCGGAAGGGAAATTAAAAGAGTCAGACAGCCAACCATCGGATTGGTGCCGTACTTTTCATACACAGCCTGTGTTTCCATCTGCATCTTTCTGCGGGAAGCTTCATCAGTCTTACCTCTGTACTTTGCAGTGATGGCAGATAACTCCGGACTCATCTGTGCAGATAATTTAGAAGACTTCTGCTGCTTAATGGTTAACGGCAGCATCAACATTTTTACAACAATGGTAAACAAAACAATACACAGTGCAATATTTGCTACACCGATTGTACCATTATATTTTCCTGTAAACAAAGAAAGGAATTCATAAATCCCGTTTAAAATCCATCCTAAAACTGTAGAGACAGGACCCATAATAAGTCCGTCTGCTTTTGTTAAAAATACAAAATCCAACTTAACTTTCCTCCTTAACTACAACTACGGAACCGGGTCGTAGCCACCCGCGGAAAACGGGTGACAACGGAGTATTCTTTTGATTGCAAGAAAGGAGCCTTTTATGGCACCGTACTTTTCCAGTGCTTCTAAGGCATACTCCGAACAGGTAGGTACAAATCTACAGGTAGAACCTCCCTTAAAAGGCGATATTCTTCTTTGATAAAAACGAACCATGGAGATTAAAATCTTCTTCAATCCGATACCTCACAAAGTATTTTATGCAGCTTTGCCAAATGAAGCAAAGCGCTGTTAATTTCAAAATAATTTCTGCCTTTTGCACTTTGTCTTGCAACTACAACCATGTCCCAACCACTATGGAACTTACTCTCATTCAATCGGTAACTTTCTCTTACTAATCTTGTAATTCTGTGTCTGACTACGCTGTTTCCCACTTTTTTACTTACCGATATTCCTAATCTGCCGGTTTCTGATTCATTCTTTTTTACATACATCACCAAATACTTATTGGCGTAAGATTTACCCGATTGGTAAATCGCTCTGAACTCTTCGTTTTTTTTAATTGAATTGTCCACTCTCTCCTCCTGAAAGGATAAAAAAGGGTAAGAGAAAAAAGGTCACATAATATGCGACCTATGCAGATAATTTATGTCTACCCTTTGCTCTTCTTCTGGCTAACACCTTTCTTCCATTAGCAGTGCTCATTCTGGAACGGAAGCCATGTACCTTAGATCTCTGTCTCTTCTTCGGCTGGAACGTCATCTTCATATTCTTTACACCTCACTTTCCTTTTAAAACGCATATTGTTGCATTTTACATAAATAGCATTTCTATTATAGTAGGAAACTCGTCTTTCGTCAAGTAAAATTTTTAGATTTTCTCAATTTTATTTTCAAAAAACACTTTTCTATTTTCGTTATTTTTGGTATAATAATAGATAGTGGATTTATAGGCTTTATAAAGCGTTATTTCCTGTTTAAAGGCAATTTTTTAAAGGAGTTATACAAAATGGATATTAAAACGATAAAACACAAATGGACGGAAATTTTGGAATATATGAAAACCGAGTTCCTGATTCAGGATGCGGTATATAAAACATGGCTTTCGCCTATGCTTCCTTATGCCTTACAGGAAAATAAATTGATTATCAATTTCACGGACGAGCAGTTGGGAATGATGGGAATTGATTTCATTAAGAAAAAATATCTTCGTTTTTTGGAAACATCCATTGAAACCATCTTAAACGAATCCTATGAAATTGAACTGGTTTTATCCGATGACATGGAAGACGAAGATGCTTCCGGTTCCGTTGATAACATTAAAAAGCGGAATGAAAGTTACGATACATTGAATTCAAAATACATCTTTGATACCTTCGTGGTAGGAAAAAGCAATCATATGGCTCATGCAGCATCCGTTGCTGTAGCTGCATCTCCGGGAGAAGCCTACAATCCGCTTTTCCTTTACAGTGGACCGGGTCTCGGTAAGACACACCTGATGCAGTCCATTGCACACGATATTCTGGAACGTAATCCGGACGCACTCATTCGTTATGTTACCAGTGAAAAGTTTACAAACGAATTGATTGAATCCATCCGTAACAACAAAACATCGGATTTCCGTGAAAAATACCGCAATGTGGACATGCTGCTTATCGATGATATTCAGTTCATTATCGGAAAAGAAAGTACCCAGGAAGAGTTCTTCCATACTTTTAATACACTGTACGATTCTAAAAAGCACATTGTCATTTCCAGTGATAAGCCACCGAAAGACATCGCTACGTTAGAAGAACGTCTTCGTTCCAGATTTGAGATGGGTCTCATCGTAGACATTGGTAATCCGGACTATGAAACCCGTATGGCTATTTTAAGTAAGAAAAACGAAACCGACAATCTTGGAATCGGCAACGACATTCTCGCTTATTTTGCAGAGAATATCAAATCCAATATCCGTGAACTGGAAGGTGCACTGAATAAACTGGTTGCTCTTTCCAGATTAAAAAAACAGCCGATTACAATGGAACTGGCTCAGGAGGCATTAAAAGATTACATTTCTGCCGACAATCATAAGACGATTACCGTCAGCTACATTGTAGATATCGTATCCGAGCATCTTGGTATCTCTTCTTCTGACATTTATTCGAAGAAGCGTAACAGCGAGATTGCAAATGCCAGACAGATAGTAATGTATCTTGCAACCAAACTTACAGACCTTTCCACTACAGACATCGGAAAGCAATTAAATAAGCGAGATCATTCCACCATCATTCACGGCAGAAACAAAATCGAAGAGGATTTAAAACTGAATCCGCAATTACAAAATACCATTGATGTATTGATAAAGAAAATTAACCCTTAATAAAACCCTATTATAATAGGAAGAAACTCGTTCAAATTATCCATAAGTACCATGTGAATAACTTGTGATTTATTGTGAATAGGTGTTGATAATCTCATAGTTAAATTATTTTAATACTTTAACGTATAAAATTATCCACATTTTAAAAACACCTTGTCCGAGGTTAAATTCACGGTTACTTTTTATTACATATGGCTTACTTCAAGGGTTGCAGGACTTATACACAGTATACACCATACCTAATACTTCATCTAAAATATTATATATAATATATATATGCAAACGATACCGAAAGGAGATATTCACTTTATGAAAATCACATGTCAGAAATCCGATTTACTTAGTAGCGTTAATATTGCTCTCAGAGCGGTACCGGCAAAGTCTACTATGCCGATATTAGAATGTATTGCTATCGATGTTACCGACAGTTTCATTAAGTTTACAACAAACGATATGGAACTTGGTATTGAAACTATTGTAAAGGGTTCCGTACAGGAAACGGGAAGCATTGCCATTAACGCAAAGATTTTATCCGATATTATCCGTAAGCTTCCGGATAGCGAGATTTGTATCGAGACCGATGCAAAGTATATGGTAACCATTACCTGCGGTAAGTCCAAATTTTCCATTCCGGGAAAGGTAAGTGATGAATTTCCGTCTCTTCCGATTATTGAAAAGAAGGAAGCTATGGTTTTATCCCAGTTTACTTTGAAGGATTTGATCCGCCAGACCGTATTTTCCATTTCCGACAGTGAAAATAATAAGATTATGACCGGTGAATTATTTGAAGTAGAAGATAACAAGTTAAGAGTGGTATCCCTGGATGGTCATCGTATTTCTGTCAGAAGAATTGAGTTAAAGGATGGATTTAAGAATACAAAGGTCATTGTTCCGGGCAAAACTTTAATCGAAATCAGTAAGATTTTATCCGGTGAGATTTCCGATGAGGTACGTATTTACTTTACGGATAAGCACATCATTTTTGAGTTTGATGATACTATGGTGCTTTCCAGACTCATTGAAGGTGAGTACTATAAGATTAACCAGATGCTTTCCGGTGATTATGATACAAAGATTACGGTAAATAAGAAAGAGTTCCTTGACAGTATTGACCGTGCAACTCTTCTTGTAAAGGAATCCGAGAAGAAGCCGATCATCATTGGTGTAAAGGATGGAGAGATGGAACTTGAGATGACTTCTAACATTGGTTCCATGGATGAAAGCATTGATATTGCAAAAGAAGGCAGCGATATTTTAATCGGTTTTAATCCGAAGTTTTTGATGGATGCCCTTCGTGTTATTGATGAAGAAGAAGTAACCATTTATATGACCAATCCGAAGGCACCGTGTTTTATTAAGGATAAGGAAGAATCTTATATCTACTTGATTTTACCGGTGAACTTTAATGCGGCTGCCAGATAAGGAGACAGTATGGAAGAAATTAAGTTAAGAGATGAATTTATAAAGCTCGGTCAGGCAATCAAAGCTGCCAACCTGGTGGAGTCCGGCGCGGAAGCAAAGGAAGTTATTCAGGAAGGTTATGTAAAAGTAAACGGCGAAGTTTGTTTACAGCGTGGCAAAAAGCTGGTAGCGGGAGATGTTGTTTCTTTTGAAGGAAATGAAATAAAAATTGTAGGATAGTTGGTGCTGTCTTGAAAATTAATCAATTAGAGTTAAGTGAATTTCGAAATTACAAAACATTATCGGTGTCCTTTGATGAATCCGTAAATATTTTGTTTGGGGATAATGCCCAAGGGAAGACTAATGTATTGGAAGCTATTTATTTGTGCGGTACAACCAAGTCCCACAAAGGAAGCAAAGATAAAGAAATGATCCGTTTGTCTTCCGATGAGTCCCACATCCGCATGATGATTGAAAAAGCAGGGATTCCTCACCGAATTGATATGCATCTTCGCAAAAACAAAGCAAAAGGTGTAGCCATAGACGGTGTTCCGATTAAGCGTTCCTCAGAGTTGATGGGATTATTACATATTGTATTTTTTTCACCGGAAGACCTTAGCATGATGAAAAACGGTCCGGGGGAACGGCGCCGGTTCCTTGATTTGGAACTTTGCCAGTTGGATCCGACGTATTTGTATCATCTTAGTAATTATAACCGGGCGGCAAACCAGAGAAATAATCTGTTAAAGCAGATCGGTTTTAATAAAGGATTAAAGGATACCGTTGATATATGGGATATGCAGTTGGTAGAGCATGGTTCGGTTATCATTGATACAAGAAAGCGGTTTGTAGACGAATTAAACGAACTGTTGCCGGGGATTCATGCAAAGCTGTCCGGCGGAAGAGAAGAACTGTATGTCCGGTATGAACCGAATGTTTCTGTGGCGGAATTCGGACAGAAATTAGCCATGAATCTGGAGCGGGATATTATTTTAAAAGCAACGGGTTGCGGTCCTCATAGAGATGATATCAGTTTTTATGTAGGAGACCAAAATCTAAAGTTATTCGGTTCTCAGGGACAACAACGGACTGCTGCACTTTCGTTAAAGTTAGCGGAGATTGAGTTAGTCAGAAGAAAAATTAAAGAAAATCCGGTATTATTGTTAGATGATGTATTATCGGAACTTGACAGAAACCGGCAGACTTATTTATTGGAAAGTATTACGGATTTACAAACCATTGTTACCTGTACCGGGTTAGAAGAGTTTGTAAATACGCAGAAAAACAGTTACAGAATTTATCATGTAGTAGACGGAGTATTAAGTGAAACGTAAAGCACATAGAAATAAGGAGGCTTACATGAGCAAAGAATACGGAGCAGACCAGATACAGATTTTAGAGGGACTGGAAGCAGTTCGGAAAAGACCGGGTATGTACATCGGAAGTACATCCATACGTGGTCTTCATCACCTTGTTTACGAAATCGTAGACAATGCGGTGGATGAAGCCCTTGCAGGGTATTGTACCGTAATTGATGTGTCGATTAATCCGGACAATTCCATTACTGTTGTGGATAACGGCCGAGGTGTTCCGGTAGAAATCAATGAGAAGAAAGGTATTTCTACCGTAGAAGTAGTTTATACCATTCTGCATGCCGGCGGAAAGTTCGGCGGCGGGGCATATAAAGTATCCGGCGGACTTCATGGTGTAGGTGCGTCTGTTGTGAATGCGCTTTCAAAGAAGATGGAGGTTAAAGTTGAGCAAAACGGTCACCTGCATCGTCAGTGCTACGAAAAGGGTAAGCCGGTGACTCCGCTGGAAGTTATTGGAGAATCCGACAGAACCGGTACTACAGTTACCTTCCTTCCGGATGATACCATCTTTGAAGAAACCGTATTCGATTTTGATACCTTAAAGAATCGTCTCAGAGAGATGGCATTCCTGACAAAGGGAATCCGGATTATTCTCAGAGATAAGAGAGGGGAAGAAGAGAAAGTACGCGAATTCTACTACGAAGGCGGAATTCGTGAGTATGTAGATTATTTAAATAAAGGGAAAGGTGTGCTTTATCCGGCGGTGATTTACTGTGAAGGTACGGTAAATGACGTATATGTGGAAGTGGCAATGCAGCACAATGACGGATTTAACGAAGGTTGCTACAGTTTTGTAAACAACATTACCACTCCGGAGGGCGGTACTCATCTGGCCGGTTTTAAGAATGCACTGACCAAGACCTTTAATGATTATGCAAGAGCTCAGAAGTATTTAAAGGAAAACGAACAGAACCTTTCCGGTGAGGATATCAGAGAGGGTCTTACTGCTATTATCAGTGTAAAGCTGGGTGAACCGCAGTTTGAAGGCCAGACAAAGCAGAAGTTAGGCAACAGTGAAGCAAGAGGTGCGGTGGATTCCATCGTCAGCGAACAGCTTACTTATTTCTTAGAGCAGAACCCTATGGTAGCAAAGCTGATTTGTGAAAAGGCAGTTCTTGCTCAGCGTGCAAGAGATGCAGCCCGTAAGGCAAGAGATTTGACCAGAAGAAAGAATGCGCTGGAAGGAATGAGTCTTCCGGGAAAGCTTGCGGATTGTTCCGACAGAGATCCGAAGAAGTGTGAAATCTATCTGGTAGAGGGTGATTCCGCAGGCGGTTCCGCAAAAACGGCCCGTGCCCGCGCAACACAGGCAATCCTGCCGCTTCGCGGTAAGATTTTAAATGTAGAAAAGGCCCGTTTGGATCGTATCCTGGCAAGTCAGGAAATCAGAGCCATGATTACTGCATTCGGTACCGGTATTTCCGAAGATTTTGACATAACGAAGCTTCGTTATCACAAAATTATTATTATGACCGATGCTGATGTAGACGGTGCTCACATTGACACATTGTTACTTACGTTCCTGTATCGTTTTATGCCGGAACTGATTAAGCAGGGTTATGTATATCTTGCTACACCTCCGCTTTATAAGATCGAGAAAAATAAAAAAGTATGGTACGCCTACACGGATGAAGAATTAAATAACATCCTTATGGAAATCGGTCGTGACCAGAATAATAAAATCCAGCGTTACAAGGGCTTAGGTGAGATGGACCCGGAGCAGCTTTGGGAAACCACCATGGATCCGGAAAGACGTATTCTGAAGAAAGTTTGTATGGATGATGATACCATGTCGGAGCTGGACTTAACCTTCAGCATATTAATGGGTGATGATGTTGAACCGCGTCGTGAGTTCATTGAAAAGAATGCAAAGTTTGTAAAGGATTTGGATAAATACTGTTAAAGCACGGCGACAAAGAGTAGTCGTAAGTTCAGGAGGTAAAGATGGACGAACATATCTTTGATAAGATACAAGAAGTTGATCTTCAGAAAACAATGGAGACATCCTATGTAAATTATGCGATGTCCGTAATCGCATCCCGTGCACTTCCGGATGCAAGAGACGGCTTAAAGCCGGTACAAAGACGTATTTTATATGCAATGATTGAATTAAATAACGGTCCGGACAAGCCACACAGAAAATGTGCCCGTATTGTCGGTGATACCATGGGTAAATATCACCCGCACGGTGACAGTTCCATTTACGGTGCATTGGTAAACCTGGCACAGGAGTGGTCCACCCGTTATCCGCTTGTTGACGGTCACGGAAACTTCGGTTCCGTGGACGGCGACGGTGCGGCAGCAATGCGATATACGGAAGCAAGACTCAGTAAGATTTCCATGGAGATGCTTTCCGATATTAATAAGGATACGGTTAATTTCGATCCGAACTTTGATGAAACGGAAAAAGAACCGGCGATTTTACCGGCACGCTTTCCGAATCTTCTGGTAAACGGTACTACCGGTATTGCGGTAGGTATGGCGACCAATATTCCGCCGCATAACTTACGGGAAACCATCGGAGCGGTTGTCCGCATCATTGATAATAAAATCGAAGAGAAGGAAACTACCATCGAGGAATTACTGGAAATCGTAAAGGGTCCGGACTTCCCGACCGGCGCCATGATTCTCGGTACCAGAGGCATCAATGAAGCCTATCGTACCGGTCGCGGTAAGATTAAGGTACGTGCGGTAACGGATATCGAGACCCTGCCGAACGGCAAAAACAGCATTATCGTAACGGAGCTTCCGTACATGGTAAACAAGGCACGTTTAATTGAGAAGATTGCCGAGCTTGTCCGCGATAAGAAAATCGACGGCATTACCATGGTCCGGGATGAATCTGCCCGTGAAGGTATGCGTATTTGCATCGAACTGCGTCGTGACGCAAATGCAAATGTTATTTTAAATCAGTTATATAAGCACACCCAGTTACAGGATACCTTCGGTGTGATCATGCTTGCTTTGGTAGACGGAGAACCGAAGGTGTTGTCCTTACCGGAGGCACTCAATGTATACTTAAAGCATCAGGAAGAAGTAGTAACCCGGCGTACCCGTTATGATTTAAATAAAGCGGAAGAGCGTGCCCACATTTTGAAGGGCTTACTGATTGCACTTGATCATATCGACGAGGTGATTAAGATTATCCGCGGTTCCAAGACCGGTGCGGAAGCAAAGGAAAAGTTAATCGAGCGTTTCGGTTTGGACGATGTACAGGCGCAGGCAATCATTGATATGCGTCTTCGTGCATTGACCGGTTTGGAAAGAGAAAAGATCGAGCAGGAGTACGCAGAGCTGATGCAGAAGATTGCAGAGTTTAAGGCAATCCTGGCAGATGAGAAATTACTTCTCGGTGTCATTCGTAAGGAAATCTCCGAGATTGCAGAGAAATACGGTGACGACCGCAGAACTTCCATCGGATTTGACGAGGATGATTTCACGGATGAAGACCTGATTCCGAACGAGCTTACCGTAATTGCCATGACAAAGCTGGGTTACATTAAGCGTATGACCATTGACAACTTCAAGAGCCAGCATCGCGGCGGCAAGGGTATCAAGGGTATGCAGACCATTGAGGACGATTACATCGAAGAACTGTTTATGACGAAAACCCATCATCATATTATGTTCTTTACCAACAAG
>JAZNBY010000241.1:0-7440 GCA_045587325.1 Lachnospiraceae bacterium
TGGCTCACAGAACGACATGGCTACGATCCGACTTAATGTGTACGGCTTTCGCCTTATGTTGGCATATAATACGTCCAAGCCACTTCGAAAAAGCTTCGCTTTTCCTCAGTGTTTGGCTTTCACCAAATTGTCCACTCGTAAAAAAGAGGCTCATACAAGCAAGCTTGCATCACCTCTTTTACTCCTGTCCAGCTTGGACTCAATGCTCCAGCATATTTTCAATAAATATCTGAATGTGTCAAGTAGGGGACAAAATAGATTTCGCAGCCTTGTTACTATTTCAGTAATCCTCCATGAAAATAACACTCATATGTGCACCATATGCGCTGCGTGCTTCTGTAACTTTCATTTTTTTCACATCCTTTTGCTTAAATACAAGACACCTCCGTGTATCTAAATAATATATCGGCAAATATGCGAAGATTTTAAAGAACCCAAATGACTAATCGCACATATTCCTGATTACTTCTATCAACAACAAGGGCATAAACGGTTTTGTTATGAAATCATCACACCCTAATTCCTTGAATTCAGAGCTTGCCGTAAGTTCTTTATCTGCAGTCATTAAAGCAACCGCAATCTGATGCTTCATACGGATTTGTTTTAATGTCTCCAGCCCATCCATCTCAGGCATAATTACATCAAGTAATATCAAGTCAATCTCCGTTTCCTCTAAAATCTGTAACGCCTCTTTTCCTCCGGAAGCACCAATGATTTCAAAGCGCGGCTCATCACGCAGTATATTTCGTACAAACTTAACATTCATCGGTTCATCATCAACAACAAGTATCTTTCTGCCCGACAAATCACTTTGCTGTAGCTTATATTCTTTATCTTCATCAATCATCTGAAGCATAACATCTGCAATCGCCGGATCAAACTGCGTTCCCCTGCCTCTGATAATCTCATTACGCACAGTTTCCTGCGGAAGTGCTTTACGATAACTACGGTTACTCGCCATAGCATCATAAGAATCTGCCACACAAAGAATTCTTGCAATTTCAGGTATATTTTCGCCTGCCAAACCATGCGGATATCCTTTTCCGTCATATCTTTCATGATGATATTTGGTAGCAAGTGCAATCTTTTCACTGCCGGAAATCCATTTCAGGATATGATACCCGGTATCCGGGTGAATCTTAATGATATCAAATTCCTGTTCCGTTAATTTGCCCGGTTTATTTATGATATCTTCCGGTACACGGATTTTACCGACATCATGTAACAAACCTGCTCGATATATTTCTTCCTGTTCTTCTTTACTTTTACCCATTTTAGCCGCTATCATTGCCGCATACTCTGCAACACGTTTGGAATGTCCGCTTGTATATCTGTCTTTAGCATCAACCGCTTCACTGAGCGCAGTAACAGTTTGCAAAAACAACTCTTTTGTTTTATTTTGCTGTAAAACCAACTCTTCTGTCTTATTCTTAACTTTTTCATCCAGTTCTACCCGAAGAATTTCAAGTTCATTTTTACGCATAAACAAATTAACCATCGAAACAACATTTACAATGGCAAAGAAAAATAATTCAAGACAAACAAGGATAAGATATGTAATAAAACCAGGTTGCTCCCACAATCGGATATCTCTTTTCAATACAATTTCTTTTTCAGAAAGTACATTCTGCGCAAGACTGTCAAGAATCTGAAATTTAATGCGGTATTCTTTCTTTTCCGGTTTTACTATTTGAATCGGCTCAATTTCATTCCAATGATAAATCTTTCCGTTATCGTTTTCGCCTTCAAGGAAAAATCTGACCTTCATGTCCACACAGGCATAATTTCTGACCGAAGCATAAATTTGTATTTTTTCTGCCCTTGCCGGTATGAGATAATCACCGGTATTCCCTTGTTGTATGCGTTCTCCGTCTGCTTCAACATAAGACAATCCGTATTTGATGTTTTGGTTTGCAGAAGCATCGGTTTCATTATCGTGAAACAATACACACCCAGAATTACTGCAAAGCAGTAACTCTCCCGCTTGTGTTCTATCGTTCCATGAATTTGCAGTCAACCCTACTCCAAGTCCTTCATTCACATCATAAAGCTCATACTGTGTAACCTTATTGGCGCACAAATCACCCAATTTAACCTTGTATACCCCTGCGCTGCAGGTTACATAAGCCATCTGACCTTCCACGATAATGTCATAATTATTGAAATACGGAAAAGAAGTAAGCTTTGTAATTTTATAGTTCTCGCTCATATGACATAAAGAATTACTTGTCACAACCAAAAAACCATGTTCACAAGGAATCAGTCTTAATACTACTCCGGAAGAAAGTCCGTTTTCTTTTGTAAGTGTATTTGTTATCACACCATTTTCAATAACGTATATTCCGCTACCGTCACTTCCGGCAAGAAGAATACCGTCCCCTGCCTCAACAAGTGTCAGTATCTGGGTATTCTGCATACCATCATCCGCATTCAATACATTAACAACCTTACCGCCCTTTATATAGTTAATACCATCGGCAGTGCCGGCAACAATTGTTTCACCATTTAATTCCGTAATACATCGAAATCTGTCACTGGATGTATTCTGTGTCAGCACATCATAAAGATGAAAATCATTTTCTTTATTATAACAAAACAATCCTTTATAAGTGCAAATCCACAAATTTTCATGTGAATCAATAAACAGAGAACGTATTCTTATGCCCTCAAGACGTTTTGTAATCTCATTATTAACCTGCTGCAAAGAATTTTGATTTAAAATAACCAAACCGTTATCCGTACCAAAATAATAATCTCCCGCATAAACTACCGATGCATTAACAACACGTGCCTCCTGTCCGGCTCGTTCAAAAACATTAACAAAATTACTTTGCGACAATTTGATTACACCATAATGAGATGATGCGCCCCAGATATTCCCCTGATAATCTTCATAGATACAGCTGATAAATTCATCAAACCCGTCACATTTAATGATATGAAAAACACCATTTGCATCAAAATAACCGGATTTCGGTGACGCTGCAACCCAAACCCGTCCATTGCGGTCTTCAAATATACTTGCAACAGAATCAGCAGTCAGATTCATTACTTTATTAAGCTTTATACCATTTTCCGAAACATCCAGCATCAAAACTTCGCCTTCATCGGTTCCGGCCAAAAGCCCCTTGGAAGAAACCGCAATACACTGACAAAAACACTGTTTAGCAATCTCATCTTCCAAAGAATAAATTTTACGTTCTGTAATCAGATACAATTTGCCGTTATTATCAATCGCAATTAATAAATCCTTATACACCGCCATTTCTTTCACAAAAGAAATATCATAATCCAAGACTTCAATCCGGTCATCTGCACGGAATACACAAATTTTGTCACTCGTTCCTACATAGATATTTCCTTCGCCATCTTCTGCAAAGCAGCGTACGGAATCTGAAATCAACCCGTCTTCCTTGGTAAAATAAGCAAATGCGCCATTCTCATATCTTGCAATACCGGCATCATTTGTACCAATCCAGAGGCGGTTTTGACTGTCTCTCATCATATCAATAACACTGACAATACCGCCCTCTCTTATGAATTCAAATTCCTGACCGTTATACCGGTTTAACCCCGCATAACTTCCGACCCAGATATGACCATCCTCTGTCTCACAAATCGCATTCGCTTCCGAAGAAACCATGCCGTTTTTATTATCATATATCGTTTCAATATAGTTATCTCCAAATGAGGCAGAAGGTGCCGCCATAGTCTGTAAAGGAAAACCGATTAAAGTTGTCCCGATACACACAAGTAAAAGCACAGATACAACAGTCTTCACTTTATTGTCGTTTTTAAGATTTTTTTTAGCAAATAAAATAATATAAAATGCACTAATGATACAAATCTGTTTATCAACTAATTCAACAATAACCGCACCCGCATAAGCTGAAACAATATTTGAAATATCATACCAGCGTAACATATCAACAAGCGCATCGCCCCATTCATTTCCGCAATATCCTTCATATAAAACAAGATTAATCGGCGTTGAAATCATAACACATAAAATGCCAAGCCAGAAACTAACCAGCATCGCATGTAATAATTTTTGAAACAGATTCTTTTTAACAACAAAATAAAAACCTATTGCAAGACCGAATCCGGCCACAACATTAAGTAAGGAAAGATTATATAATCCCGTAATAAAACCTGCCAATAATACAGTAATGATTCCGCACCACAAACCGCCAAAATAAGTTGCAACACAAGTCCCTATCATATCTCCCCAAAATGGCATGTGAAGAACATAAGCCAAATAACAGCCAAGAAGGTTTATGATAACGCCAAATCCGACATAACATATTTTTCGATATGCATTGTTCATACTCTGCCCTCTCTTCAAAAACACATCCCTAAAGCTTTGCTTTTTTGATTACTTCAATCATTTGTTTGTATGTTTTCATAAGCAAATCATGCTTGTCTACAATCAACTCCTCCTGTCCGCTTTGCGCAGCAAATTGTTGCATTTCGGCAAGTTCTCCTAAAGTTGTTAATCCAAGCATTCTTGCCAGACCTTTTAGCGAATGCACCTGAATAGTATACTCAGGCCAATTTTTACATTCAAACATTTCCGGAATTTTATCAATCAGTTTATTCTCAACAAATTCACTCAACATCTCAATGTAAAACGCTTCATTACCGGCACAATGATTCATTGCCGAATCAATATCAATATCCGGAATATTAAGTTTTAAATATTCCAAACCTCTTACATGCTGTTCCATTATATCTTTTTGTTCCTTTTCCTCTATTTTCAATTTCACTTTGGGCAAAAAAGTTGTTAAGATTTCTTCTAATTCATGAACAAGCACCGGTTTTGACAAATAACCGGAAAAACCATCCTCCAAATACTTTTTTTCCATCCCTACAATTGCATTTGCGGTAAGCATAATTACAGGAACGTCATAATTCAGATTCTGTTTATCCTTTTGCATTAATTTAAATGTTTCAATTCCGTCAAGCTCAGGCATCATATGGTCTAAAAATATCAAATCATATTTTTCCTGTTTTATTTTTTCAAGACATGCCGCACCGCTCATAACGGAATCCAATTGTATCTGATACTTTTTTAACAAATGTTTCAAAACAACCAGATTCATTTCAACATCATCAACTGCCAGAATCTTAACATCTTCTGCAATAAATTCGGCATGGGCGCTTTGATCATTTATACTGTTTCTGTGAGATTCCGGTTCAAATACTCCAATCGGCTCGAAAGACGTCATTTTCTGCGGAATCATTACAGTAAACGTAGAACCTTTTCCGTAGACACTATTAACATTAATCGTGCCACCCATTAACTCAACCAGATTTTTGGTTACAAAAAGCCCAAGTCCGCTGCCTTCGATATTCTGATTCCTTTTCAGTTCCAAACGTTCGAATTTATCAAACAACTTGTCCATATCTTCCGGTTTAATTCCGATTCCGGTATCTGTGATTTCGATTGTAAGAAATACTCCATCTCCGGATCTCGGTGCAGAAACAGCCATAGTAATTCCGCCTTTATGCGTATATTTTACCGTATTTGTCAGAAGATTCATTAATATCTGACCGATTCTCAAAGAATCTCCCAATAGATAACGCGGGACATCTTCATCACACTTTACTATAAATGAAAGATTTTTGCTCTTTACACGATTATTTATCATATCAAAGGCATCTGTCAGTAAAACAGCGACATCATATTGTTCTTCCACAACTTCCATTTTACCGGCTTCAATTTTGGAAATATCCAAAACATCATTAACAATAGAAAGCAATGCTTTGGATGACGCAGTAACCGTTGATGCATAATTAATAATATTCTCATCTTTACTTTCTCTGATAATCATTTCATTCATTCCCATAATTGCATTAATTGGGGTCCTGATTTCATGAGACATCTGTGAAATGAATAACGATTTCGCACGATTCGCAGTTTTTGCTTCAAGACATTTTGCGTAAACCACTTTGGACATATCATCAATGCTCTGCTCTTTTTCGATATATTCCTGTTCTTTTAACTGAACAATTTTCATGAAATACTTCAGGAAAAAACAGATGAAAATATATACGAAACAGAAAATCACAAATGTTTTACGCCCAAACTGTATATCAATTCCGGGGAATCCTAATATAGTTGTTACAGATAAAATCAATATAAAGCCAACTATTTGCCAATTGAATAAACGATGATTCTTGAAAATAAGCGTAAAAACAATAGGCAATAACAAAAACAGGAAATATACTTCTACTTCCTGAAACCAAATGCCCATTCCTAATGATAAGAGATACAGAATCGTTGTAAAAATAATATATATTATAGTTTTCTTTGTACTCATTTTATTATTCATGCAGCATTACCCCCTTTGGGATGACAAAAGGCAACGCATTCGGAACAATTTCAACAGTCCATTCTCTTACGCCTCTTACAATCTCACCATCCTGATTCACAGCAATTTCTGCACCGTCCGCTCTTCTGATACATACTTTTTGGGTCATGGAAACCTCTGAAATCGCATCTAATTTAGCGAAATTGGAATGAATCGCATTAAGCATCATTTTCAAACGTCCAAAACCTCTTTTCGGGAATAATACTCTCAAACATCCGATTCCGTCTTTCACATTTACCTGTTCGACAAAATGCAGATTTCCGCCAAACACAATTCCGTTCCCGAAAACAACTTCCGTACACTTTCCACGATATACGCCATTATCATGTTCAATAATATATTCTCCCATATCCGAGCCAAGCATTGAAAAAATAACCCCCACATTATACGGGAGATTTTCATTTACAATCTGTAAATAATTGACTCTGTTAATGATATCCACAGTTTTAGAATCCACACCGAAAGAAAGTGTATTTAGCATAACGCCATTATTGCTTTTTAAATAATCTATTTTTACGGCCTCGCCTTCAATCAACGAACGAATATCCGTAAAAGCAGGCATATCTTTACCAAATATTTTCATGAAATCATTCGTAATTCCACACGGATAAAAAGCGATTTCCATATCATCAAACCGCTCAAATCCATTCAGCATGTTTCGAAAGGTTCCCGAACCGCCGCAACAGTAAAATCTGAGTTTTTCATCATCAAAAATTTGTCTTATCTGTCTGACAAGTTCTGCCTCTTCACCTGCTTTTCTTGTATTAAAAACATAATAATCAAAATCAGGAATCTGCGATAATTGCCGTCTTAATTCCGTTGCAAAGTTCTTTTTTCCTGCATGCGAATTGATCACAAAAATATGCTTCATCTAAAACCACCCTTGAATTGTGTTTAAATTTGTCTCATTTTATTCTATCATATTGTCTTTTTCTTTTCAATGTTGCCTTTTACTGACTATTTGATTTGTACAAAAAAGTGATTAGACAATTATGCAAATTATCAGATTTATTCTTTTTAATCATAGAATCTGCTGTTAATCGCATAATTTTTAACGACATAGGTA
>JAZNBY010000242.1:0-36523 GCA_045587325.1 Lachnospiraceae bacterium
CTGGCCTTTGATGAGGAGACCATCAGTACGGTAAGTTTGGAACGCCTGCAGGAGATTCTTGCATCGGATGCGCAAATACTCATCAATATCGGACGGTTTTCTCCGGAGAAGGGGCATATGCGTCTTATGGAGCAGTTTGCACGGCAACTGGAGGAGTTCCCGGACTCGTATTTGATTTTGTTGGGAAGCCGTGGTGTGCTGTATGAAGAAACACTGGAGGCGGCAAAACGCCTGAACGTAGGGGAGCGGATTATTGTGATTCACTACCTGTCCAATCCCTATGCTCTTTTACGGCAGTGTGACGGATTTGTATTTTCATCCTTTTATGAAGGCTTCGGATTGGTACTGGCGGAGGCGGATATCCTTGGGGTACCATGTGTTTCCACGGATATTGTGGGACCGAAACGGTTTATGGAACGTTACGGCGGAGTGCTGGTGGAAAACAGTGAGGTCGGTGTGGCAGAAGGTGTGCGGCTGGCGCTTTCGGGAAAGCTGCCGGCAAGTCTTTCCGTAGACTATGCAGAGTATAACAAAGAGGCCGTACAGGCATTTTTAGGTGTGATTGAACCAAATTGAAATCGGAGGACGTAATGGGATTTTTCAAGAACAGAGAAAAAAAGAAAATTGAAAAAAGACAACGACGTCTGGAGTCAGGAAGTAAATTCTGGCAGAAGCATTATCGCAGAAAGGACCATAGACAAGGACGCAGAATGTACCGGAAGAAATGCAGAGCATGCCCGATTGACCAGAATCTTATTATGTTCGAGGCGTTTCAAGGAAAATTCTACACATGTAGTCCGAAGGCGCTGTTCGAAGAGATATTAAATGATCCGGCCTATGCGGGATATCGATTCGTATGGTCTTTTATCAATACGTCCAAGCACAGATATTTGACCAGAAATAAGCGGGTTACCTTGGTAAAAAAGGGAAGTGAAAAGTATTATGAGGTAATGGCGACGGCCAAGTACCGGATTTCCAATTCTACCAACAGTGTGACGACACCGGTGCGCAAGGGACAGGTGTACATTCAGACCTGGCACGGCACGCCGCTGAAGCGTCTGGGCCTTGATATCGTAAGAGACGGAAATACTGCTCAGAGTTTGAAGGAAATCCATTCCCAGTATCACAGGGAAGCTACGCAGTTTGATTATTTGCTTTCTCCGTCTGCCTATACCACGGAGAAGCTTTCTTCCGCTTTCGGTCTGACCGAGGAGGAGAAGAAAAAGAAAGTGGTAGAGCTCGGATATCCCCGCAATGTATTTTTGTTCCGCCATACGCCGGAAGAGGTGGCAGAGCTTAAGGAGTTTTATGGCATTCCGGAAGGGAAAAAGGTCATTTTGTATGCACCGACCTTTCGAGAAACCGGTTATCAGTACGGCAAGGGCTTTGAGTATCGGATTGCTCTGGATGTGGAGCAGTTAAAGAAGCGATTTGGGGATACGGCAGTGGTGCTGATGCGGACCCATTATCTGGCCAATGCCCAGTTTGATTATGACAAATACGAAGGATTTTTATATAAAGTAACCGGTGTAGAGGATGTGAATCGTCTGTATGTGATCAGTGACCTCCTGATTACGGATTACTCCAGTGTAATGTTCGATTTTTCCGTACTGCGCCGTCCGATGATTTTCTATATGTACGACCAGGAGCAGTATCGAGGAGAATTGCGTGATTTTTACATCGAGCCGGACATTTTGCCGGGACCGATTGTGACTACCCAGGAGGAACTGGAGGAAGAAATCGAGAGGGCACTGTCGGGAGGCTTTGTGTGTGATGAGCGCTACGAAGCCTTTTGCAATCAATTTACGTATTTGGATGACGGGGATGCGGCAAAACGTGTCTTGGCGGCTACCATTACACCGCAGGCCAAGAGTCTTCCGGAGCCGGTACGTCTTACCCGTTACAAGAAGCGTATGAAGCGCAAGGAAGAATATCGTCGTCTGCGGAAAAAGGTGGGCAACGGTATTTTACGGCAGAAACGGTATCCGGCCTATTTGGACCGCAAGTTAAAGGAGAAGTCCATTTTGCTGGAATCCCAGCACGGAAAGGCCATGGATGGTAATATTTTTGCGTTGCTTACGGAATTGGCTACGGGAGAAGATTATAAAGAGTATAAGCTGTATCTGACGGCTATACCGGAGAAAAAGAAGGCTTACAGGGAACATCTGAATGCCTTGGGAATGAAGCGGGTAAAGGTAATCACCCGGGGAACCCGTCGCTATTTCAAGGTGCTGGCTACGGCAAAATATCTGATTAACGACAATACCTTTATTTATAATTTCATTAAGCGGGAAGGACAGGTGTATTTAAATACCTGGCATGGAACGCCGCTTAAGACCTTGGGTAAGAAAATTAAGTCGGAGGCCCATGCCATTGGCAATACCCAGAAGAATTTCCTGGCTGCGGATTATTTGCTCTATCCGAATGAATTTACCATGGAGCACATGGTAGAAGATTATATGCTTTCTAATATCGGTACAAGTAAAATCTGGCTGGCCGGTTATCCGAGAAATACCGTGTTCTTTGATACAAAGAGCAGGGAACAGGTAAGGGAAAAGTACGGACTTAACGGGAAAAAAGTGTATGCCTTTTTACCGACCTGGCGTGGTGTTATCGGAAAAGTATCGGGTAATGCACAGGTGCAGCAGCTTGAGGGCTATATGTCGGAGCTGGATGCGGCACTGCCGGATGACTATATCCTGTATGTGAAGCTTCATACGGTAAGCAACGGTGAGCTTTCCACGGAGGAGTATTCCCATATCCGTTTGTTCCCGGAGGACTGCGAGACCTACGAGTTTTTAAATGCCACCGACGGACTGATTACGGATTATTCCAGTGTATTCTTTGATTATGCGGTAAGCGGCAGAAAGATTATCTTATTTACCTACGATGAGGAAGAATACGAGGCGGCCAGAGGGTTTTATTTCCCACTGTCCGAGCTTCCGTTCCCGCAGGCAAAGACGGCAGAAGAACTGTTGCGCCATATGAAAGAAGAAAAGCTATATGACGATACGGAGTTTCTTGCCACCTATTGTGCGTACGAACGGCCGGATGTGTCTGCTTCCATTTGCCGCAAGCTGTTATTTGGCGGAGAAGAAGGAATTAAGACCTGTGACCTGCCGGACAACGGAAAGAAGAATGTGGTTATTTTCGGCGGAGCATTGCATGATAACGGCATTACCACCTCTTTGTTTAATTTGCTGTCTCAGATTGACAGAGAGAAATACAACTATACCATTCTCTATAAGATGGAGGATGTCAAAGGTCATCCGAAGGTGCTGGAGCGAATCCCGGAGGAAATCAGTTCCCTTGGGTTTTCTAACGGCATCAGCATCGGCATTTGGGCGTCTGTATTATATAAGATTTGGACGAAGCGGGGAATTATCCCGTACCGTATTATGGAACCGATTCTGGATAAAATGGCAAAGCGGGATACGGCCCGGATATTTACCGGATGTAAGGTAGATAAGCTCATTCATTTCAGCGGATATTCCAATGATTTGACTACCATATTCCGGGGGCTTTCCTGCAACAAGACCATTTATGCCCATAACGACATGGAAAAGGAAGTCAAGGAACGTCGTTTGATCCGTATGGAAGTGCTGACCAGAGCTTATCAGGAATATGACAGTGTGGCAGTGGTAACGGAAGATATCAAATACATTGCAGAACGGATTGCGGAAAAGCTGCCGTACCGGGTCGATAAGAAGGCCAATGTTGCAGTGGCAAAAAATGTCATTGACTATCAGCGCGTTTTGAATCTTTCGAAGCAGGAGCTGGCCCTGGATCCTACCACCCAGATTAATATTTCCTTTGAACGGTTGCAGGAGATTCTTTCCTCTAAGGCTACAAAGTTCATCAATGTAGGGCGTTTTTCCTGGGAAAAAGGACATGACAGACTGTTAACTGCCTTTGATAAAATTCACAAAGAGAACCCGGACACGTATTTGATTATTGTAGGCAGCAGAGGTGCTCTTTATGAGGAGACCCTGCGCAGGGCACAGGAACTTGACAGCTACGACCACATTATCATTATTTACTACATGTCCAACCCGTTTGCGTTGTTAAAACAATGTGATTTCTTTGTATTTTCTTCTTATTACGAAGGTTTTGGACTGGTACTGGCAGAGGCGGATATCCTGGGAGTGCGTTGTGTATCCACGGACATTGATGGTCCGCGTCTGTTCATGCAAAAGTACGGCGGCACTCTGGTGGAAGACAGTGAACAGGGCGTGTATGAGGGCATGAAGATGTGTCTGGATGGCCGGATTGCGAACACCCTTACGGTGGACTATGCAGAATATAACAAAGAAGCGGTGGCCGAGTTTGAGCGGATTGCCGCTATGGAATAGTTTTTAGATGATATGAGGAGGAAGTTTCTATGAAGAAAGTGATTACCTACGGAACCTACGACCTGTTGCACGTGGGACACATCAATTTGCTCCGTCGTGCAAAGGAACTGGGGGATTATCTCATTGTGGTGCTTTCCAGTGATGAGTTCAATGCCATCAAGCATAAAACAGCATACCATCCGTATGAGGCCCGCAAGATTATTTTGGAGTCCATTCGTTATGTTGACGAGGTTATCCCGGAGTACACCTGGGAACAGAAAATCAAGGACGTAGTGGATAATCAGGTGGATGTATTTGTTATGGGAGACGACTGGAAGGGGCAGTTCGATTTCTTAAAGGACTATTGTGAGGTGGTATATTTGCCGCGGACAGAGGGTATTTCTACGACGAAGATTAAGAATGATTTGAATCAGAAATAAGAAAATGAGAAATAAAGATGCCGTCACGAGAAACTGTGACGGCATCTTTTGCTTGTCTTGAGAAAATTCTATCTTAGTACGGACTGTCAAAATGCTCCTCTGCGTAAGCAACGGCCTCTTCTAAGGTCATGCCGGCAAAATTCTGGGCACCTAAATATCTTCCGGACTTTTTATCGTCCATGAAGACCCCGACCACGATGCCAGGAATGGTGCTCTCCGGTGCATTCGGTGCCTGCGGACCGCCAAGATCGGTTCTGCACCAGCCCGGGTCTGTCAGGTTAATCATAACATCGGTGCCGTTTACTGTGTGGCCCAGGTCAATGGTAATCTTATCAAGGGCAGCCTTACTAGCGGAATACCCGGCCTGGTGTGGATCCAGACGGATGCCGCTGGTGGTATTTAATATCCGGCCAAAGCCTGCCTCAATCATACGCGGCAGATAATGATAGCAAATCATAGCCGGAGCAATGGTGTTGATCTTAAAACTTTCCGTGTAGTCGGAAACCGGGGTGGAAAAATAGTCTACCCGGTAAGCAATCTGTAAGCCTGCATTGTTTAATACGATGGAAACCGGAGTGCCGATAGCATCAATGTCGGTAAGCATCTTCTCTACCTGGGCAAGGTCGGACAGTTCCGCCTCTACGGTATAAGCCTCCACGCCCTTTGACTTTACTTCTGCAAGAACCTTTTCGCAATGTTCTTTGGTACGGCCGTGTAAAATCAAATTACATCCCTGTTCTGCCATAAACAGCGCGGATAAATAGCCGATCCCTCTGCTGGCGCCGGTGATGAGCGCCCATTTTCCTTTTACGTCAACCATAAGAAAACCTCCTGTAATGAATACAAAACATGGCCGAAACAATGTCTGCCACGGAAGAAAATAGCCCCCAACCATATGTCGAATCAATTATAGTCCAAAGAAGAGATGAGTGTCAATATATTTATAGAGTGTTATGACAAAAAGGATAATAGGATGATACAAGACGCTAATATTGTTATACAAACAAGGAAAAGCGAAACAGGAAGAGAAAAACTGCGGCTATAATGTATTTTGAATCTGTTCAAAATAGCAGAGGGAGGGAAGTGTTTTGAACTATAGGACCGGAAGCCTACAGAAAAAACAAAAAACTTTCAACAGCCCCTTAAGATTTTTCCGGGAAGTGCCGATATAGCTTACAGAACCAATAAATTTGCATAGACAGGTGGTGTAAATGATGCGTATTGATGCAATCAACAGAGTCAGCCAGTTATATCAGGCAAACAGCACGAAGAGAGTGGCAAAAGCAGGCAGTGTAGAGAAGTTTGACAGCGTGCAGATCTCTCAGATGGGTAAGGATTACCAGGTGGCAAAGGCTGCGGTAGCTGCAACCCCGGATGTCAGAACTGATTTGGTAAACGACATCAAGCAGAGAATGCAGGACGGAACCTATGATGTATCTATGGAGATGCTTGCGGATAAGCTGTTGGCAAAAGAGATTTAGGAGAGAGAGGGATACCTTTGGCGAGCCTGATGGAAGAATTGATTTCCACACTTTCGCAGGAGAAGGAAGTATACCTTGATCTCCTGCCGATAGCGGAGGAAAAGACAAAAGCAATTGTGGCAAATGATTTGGACCAATTGCAGAAGATTACGGAACGAGAACAGGTAGCCGTAGGACGTATCAACACATTGGAACGTAAGAGAAGCGAAGTGATTACCAACATGGGAATCGTACTGGGAAGAAAACCTCAGGAGCTTACTCTTGCGGAGTTGATTCGCATTACGGACAAGCAACCGAAAGATCAGGCTGCCCTGACCGAGCTTAAGGATGCGTTGGGCAAGGCAGTAAAGAAGCTGGCGGATGTGAACGGAAGAAACAATACACTGATACAGCATTCGTTAGAGATGATTCAATTTAATATGAATTTAATTCAGAGTACAAGGATGGTACAAGGAAATAATTATACGAAAAGCGCCGGGGAGTCTATGCCGGGTGCTTCGCAGACAGGGATGTTTGATGCGAAACAGTAAGTAGTACGCAGAGAACATTACTGTCCTTTTTTTATCTATAATGACGCTAAGCGCGCCGACGAGAAAACAGATTGTACAGAAAGGAGGTCATGTCTATGAGTTTGATGGATGCGTTATACATCGGTGTATCCGGTCTTCGGACCAGCCAGAATGCGTTGAATACAACGTCCCACAATATTACCAATGCGGAAACGCCGGGGTTCGTCAGACAGCAGACGGTCATGACCGACTTCGGATACAGTAATATTGGTGGCAATAAGATTTCCACCTGGCAGATCGGTATGGGTGTAGATACCCAGGTGGTAAAGCAGGTACGAGACCAGTTTTTGGATCAGGCATACCGGAAGGAAAGCGGAAGACAGCAGTTTTACGACGTACAGTTTGAAGCAGCGTTCGAGATGCAGGAAGTGATGGGTGAATTGGAAGGTGTACAGTTCCAACGTTCCATTGAAGATTTCTGGGTGGCGTTACAGGAGCTTGCCAAAGAGCCGGACAGCATCGTAACCCGTGCTACATTGATTCAGTGCGGCGTGAACTTTGTCCAGCATGCCGAGAATATTTACGAACAGATTCAAACGTACCAGATTGATTTAAATACACAGATTCAGACGAAGGTAGACCGAATCAATGAGATTGGGGATCAAATCAGAGAGCTGAATAACAAGATTAACTTTTATGAGTGTACCGGAAGAGAACATGCAAACGACCTGCGGGACGAAAGAAACCTGCTTCTTGATGAGCTGGGTGGGCTGATTGACATCACCTACAGAGAAGAAGCGGACGGCAGAGTAGCCATCCGTGCGGAAGAAGTACCGTTCCTTCTGGAAGATCATGTATTTTACATGGCGACGAAGCCGATTTCGGAGGATTCCGAGATGCTGGTTCCGTACTGGCCGGCCTTCGGTGATGCGGAAGTATTCAGCTTTGACCGTTCTCCGAACTCCGTGGATGATACGGACATCGGTTCCTTAAAAGGTATTATCCTGGCGAGAGGTCGCAAGGTAGGAAAGTTTACGGATATCCCGATGAAACCGATTCGAGAGGATTATCCGGATGATGTATCCTACGAAGAAGCAATGGCACAGTTTACCATTGATGCAAAACAGTACAACAAAGAAATCAATGATTCCGTTATTATGGCAACCCAGTCTCAGTTTGATCAGTTGATTCACGGAATCGTAACGACCATAAATGACATCCTCTGCCCAAACAAGCAGGTGATGCTGGAAGACGGCACGACCGTATGGGTGCTGGATGAAGAAAAAGCATCCATCGGTATGGATGTGGATCGCACTATGGGAACGGAACTTTTCTCCAGAAAGTCCATGGACCGTTATCAGGAGAAGCAGTGGCTGACCCTGGCGGATGGTACGAGACAGGAGTTTTACGTATACAACGAGGAAGACCCGACCAACAATTATTCCTTGTATACTTTGGGTGAAATCGAAATCAACCCGGAAATCTTAAAAGATCGTTCCAAACTTCCTCTTTCCAAAAACACCAATACCGGTGATTTTGATATTGATGTAGCGGAAGCATTGCTTACCGCATGGCAGGAGGATTTTGCTACATTAAATCCGAACGAATTAAGCTACAACAACTTTAATAATTACTATACCGCCTTAATCGGTGAACTGGGTACCAGAGGAGAAAAGTATCAGACGTTATCGGTAACCCAGGAATCCATGATGGCCAGCATCGATAACGAACGGCAGGAGATTATGGCGGTATCCACGGATGAGGAATTGACGCATTTGATTAAATACCAGCACGCATACAATGCGGCAGCCCGGTACGTAAATGTGGTAAGTGAGATGTTAGACCATATTCTCAGTACTTTGGGCGTATAATGACAGAAGGGAAGTGAAGCTATGCCGAATACCTTTTTTGGACTTGATATCGGAAGAAGCGGTTTGTTTACAGCACAGGGCGGCCTGAATACCACTGCACATAATATTGCAAACGTAGAGACAGAGGGGTATACCAGGCAGACCTTAAAATTAAAGGCCGGCAACGCACTTCGTGCAAATGGAAGACATGGTATGATCGGTACCGGTGTAGATGTAGTGGAACTGACACAGACCAGAAGTGAATACTACGATGAGAAGTATCGCAACAACAACTCCATTTACGGCGGATATTCCACAAAAGCAAATTACATGTCCCAGATACAGTCCTATTTGAACGAAATTCAGTTGGAGGGCTTTACCACTACCTTTGATAAGTTGTACGATACTCTGCAGGAGCTGGAGAAGGACCCGGCCAATTTGACGGTCCGTACCCAGGTAACCAATGTGGCTCAGAGTTTCTGCGAATATTTCAATTCCCTGTTTACCAATTTGCAGGCGGTACAGGAAGATTGTAACTTCGAGATTAAGAATCAGGTGAACCGTGTCAATGCCATTGCGGCGGAGATTGCATCCCTGACAAAGCAGATTAATACCGTAGAAATCGGCGGAAGCAATGCAAATGACCTGCGTGACCAGAGAAATCTATTGGTGGACCAGTTGTCGGAGATTATCAATGTATCCGTAGAAGAAACACCGGATGGCCCGGTAGGATTAAAGAGTTATGTGGTAAAGGTAGATGGCCAGACGCTGGTAGATACTTATCAGACTCACCAGCTCAGTGTAAAGCCGCGAGAGAACAAGATGAACCAGACCGATGCGGACGGCTTGTACGATGTGGTGTGGGATAACGGCCAGCAGTTCAATCCGTATGCCTATACCCAGAGCGGAAGCATCAAGGCGTTATTTGAAGTGCGGGATGGTAACAATGCGGACAATCTGAAAGGTGTTGTTACTGCTTATGTAGGTACTTATTCCGTGGAATTAAAGCAGCCGACCGTTCAGAACGAGGCAAAGTTAAATATCCCGGAAAGCGGCGAGATTACCATCGGTACTGTAAAATATGAATACGAATCTTTCAAGGTGGACATCGATAAGACTACCGGAGAATATACCTATACTTTTGACCTGAAGGAGTCTGTGAGAGCCTATGCAGAGGAAGAAATCTCCAGTGTGGGCCTTACGGTGGATTACAAGGGTGTGCCGTATTACATGGCGCAGATGAATGAGTTTTTGCGTACCTATGCAAAGAAATTCAATGAGATTCACAAGTCCGGCGAGGATTTAAACGGAGATGCGGGACTGGATTTCTTTGTGGGAACTAACAAGGTGACGGGGCAGGAGTACAAGTTCGGCACCTTTGGAACAGAGGGCGGCACCGGATATGACCCGTTCCAGTTCAATTCCCTGACGGGCAGCTATTTTGAAGAAGATTTGAGCAACACCTATTGCTCTTATTATCATATTACGGCAGAGAATATCAAGATTAATACGGAACTGTTGCATGATGCAAAGAAATTTGCGGCGGCATCGGAGATTGAAAACGGTATCGGTAATTATGACGTGGCACTTGAACTGTTGGATTTAAAGAAAGATACCACTATGTTCAAGCAGGGTAAGCCGGCTGCCTTCTTACAGACTTTGGTGGCAGAGGTAGGTATCGATACCAAGGCTGCACTGAACTTTTCCACCAGCCAGAATAATCTGGTAAACGCCATTGATAACCAGCGGTTGTCCATAGGCGGTGTGGATACAGAAGAAGAAGCCATGAATCTGATGCGGTTCCAGCAGGCCTATAACCTGTCCGCCCAGGTGATTTCCGTTATGAATGAAATTTACGACAAATTAATTAACTATATGGGTGTTTAATCCGTAGGAAAATGCCGATATACTTAACAGGCAAATGAAAGCAAATACAGCAGGGAAAAGGAGGCAGATACGATGCGAATTACCAATAAAATGATGACGAACAACGTATTACATAATATCAATAATAACAAAAACCTGCTTTCTACCTTAGAAAACCAGTATTCCACAGGGAAGAAGATTCAGAAGCCGTCGGATGATCCGATTGTGGCGGTGCGTGCCTTAAAGCTTCGTACCAACCTTTCCGAGTTAAACCAGTACGTAGAAAAGAACATCCCGGATGCCTTGTCCTGGATGGATACCACAGAGAGTTCCCTTAGTGTAGTAAACGAGATTCTTCGTCAGATGAATACCTACTGCAACCAGGGTGCCAACGATACTCTGACGGCAGAAGACAGAAATAGTATCGTAACCAATCTGGAGCAGTTAAAGCAGCATATTTACCAGGAAGGCAACAGTAACTATGCCGGCCGGTATGTATTCTCCGGATACAAGACTGACACACCGTTGGTATTTAACGAGGTAACGAAGGAGTACAAGTACACCATTACGGAGCCGTTGTGCGGAGAAGACATTACCGCGGAGTGGAAGGTAATGAATCTGGTAGACATCGAAGCTGTGGATAATGAGATGCCGAAGCAGGAACAGGTATACAGAATGCGTCTGGGCTATAAGGAGTTGCAGCCGGGAGCTACCATTACTTATACCGACGGTGCTATGGATGCGGACGGAACTTTGGTAAAGCAGGACCTTGCCGTAGTGGACAAGGAACTGACAGACCCGACGGCATACCAGCCGGGACCGGATGAGGTGTATTTTATTGCGGAGACCGGAGAGCTGATTTTCGGTGAGAATGTATATGAGAAAGTAAGAACTTCCGAACATATCGATGTTACTTACGATAAGCATAAGTTCGATGCAAACGAACTGCGTCCGGAACATTATTTTAATTGTAAGCGTGTGGACGAGGACGGAACGGAACTGAACTTTGAAAAAGAAGATTTGGACTATAACATACACAAAGAAGCCACCGGGAAGAAAGGTCAGGAGATTCAGTACGAGGTAAACTTTAATCAGAAGCTTACCATCAATACCCAGGGAGACGAGGCCTTTACCCATGACATTGGTCGTGCGATTGATGACATTATCAATGCGGTAAGTGATGTAAAAGAGACTGAAGAGAAGATGGCTGAGGTGGACAAACGTCTGGAGGACGTGAATCTGACAGACGAGCAGAGAAAACAATTGGAGAAAGTAAAGGAACAGCTGTTATCCGAATTTACCCTGCGTACCGATATTATGCAGTCGGCCTTTGCCGGAGGCCTCTCCGACACGATGGAAATGCAGGATAAAGTAAATGTGGCCGTATCGGATCTGGGAGGACGCTATAACCGTCTTCTGCTGACCCAGGGCCGTTTAAATGACCAGCAGGTAGACTTTGAAGACTTGCTTTCCGCTAATGAGGATGTAGACCTGGTAGATACTATTATCAAATACACCTCGGCGGAAACCATTTACAATTCGTCGTTATCGGCGGCATCAAAGTTAGTGCAGTCCACATTGCTGGATTTCCTGTAAACATTGAATACAGAAAGTACGTAATATGAAAGGAGAATAGAAATGTTAGTAAAAACAAGACATTTTGGGGAGGTTAATCTGGACGAGGAGAAGGTACTTACCTTTGATGACGGATTAATCGGTTTTGAAGATTGCAAGCGTTACACGATTTTGTACAATAACGAGGAGGGCGGAAACAATACCATTTCCTGGCTCCAGAGCCTGGATGTGCCGGAACTGGCACTTCCGGTCATCAGCCCGTTGTCCGTAATGGCAGACTACAACCCGATTGTAGAAGACGAGGTGTTAAAGCCACTTGGCGAGCTGACGGAGGAGAATGTCATTATTTTACTTACTTTAAGCGTGCCGTCTGACATCACAAAAATGTCCGCAAACTTAAAGGCTCCGTTAATTATTAACGCAGATACAAAAAAAGGTTGTCAGATTATTGCAGAAAACCCGGATTATATGGTAAAATATAATATATACGAGCTGGTGAAAAAGAGTAAAGAGGCAAAGGGGGAATAGATATGCTGGCCCTGTCGAGAAAAATCAACGAATCGATTATGATCGGACACGACATAGAGATTACGGTACTTGAAATCAAAGGTGAACAGGTGAAACTGGGTATCAACGCGCCGAAGTCGGTGCCGTTGTACCGGAAAGAGATTTATGTGCAGATTCAGGAGGCGAACAAGGAAGCGGTATCTACCGATGCTTCGCCGGATGTATTAAAAAATATGTTTTAATGAGAGAAACGGTGAAAGTTTTCCCGAGAAAGGGTTAATTTTTCACCGTTTTTGTTCGATATATATAGCAAAGAAATGATTTTTCGCGTGAAAGGAGTCAGCGGAAGATTCGGAAAAAAGAAAACATGGAGGTGCAAAACAATGAAAATCGACAGCGGAGTAGTAAATAAGGCAGTGTATACCGATGCGGCAGCAACCAGGCCGGACGCAAAGCCGAAGGCAGAGCCGCAGGTAACCAATCAGACCGCGCCGGAAGCAAAACCGGTGGTATCCACCATCGGAACCGGTACTTCTGCAGAGAACGTGCAGGAGCAGGCAGGCAACGAAGAGAACGCATCCAGACGGATTAAGAATGCGGTAGACCATGCAAATCAGACCATGCGTCATGCAAAGACCAAGTGTGAGTTCTCTTACCATGAGGAAACCAAGCGGGTTTCCATTAAGGTAATCGATGAAGAGACGGAAGAAGTAATTCGTGAAATCCCGCCGGAGGAGACCTTGGAGATGCTTTCCAAGATGTGGGAGCTGGCAGGACTTATGGTAGACGAGAAGAGATAACAGTCTACGGTTTCTCTCGGACGGAACCGGGAAACGGAGGTTAGTATGGGCATTGGATTATCGGGCATGATATCCGGACTTGATACGGATACGCTCATTAAACAGCTCATGTCTGCGGAGCGGACAAGAGTGACGAAGGTAGAAAATAAAATAACGAAAAATGAATGGTTGACAGAGAAGTGGAAGGATTTAAATACAAAGATCTATTCTTTATATACGGGTTCTCTTTCTAAGATGAAGACCCAGGGTAATTACCTGACAAAGAAGACTTCCTCTTCCAATGAGAATGTGTTAAAGGCAACGGCAGGTGCCAATGCGCCGATCGGCACCCACTATGTTACGGTAGAGTCCGTAGCCAGTGCACAGTATGTGACCGGCGGTAAGTTTACATCCGCCGACAAGCTGACGGCAAAGTCGAAACTTGCGGATGCAGGAGTTGCGGTAGGCACGAAGATTAACATTGCCTGCGGCGATAAGACGGCAGAGCTTTATGTTGATGAGAACACCACCTTTACGGATTTTTCCGAAGCATGCAAGAGCGCAGGACTGAATGTGAACTTTGACGAGTCCAGGCAGTGTTTGTATATCAGTTCCAGACAGAGCGGTAAGGAGAATAAATTCTCCATCACCACCGATAAGGAGAATACCGCAAGTGCTGATACACAAAAAAGTATCTACGATCTGGTAAACTATAGTGCCATGTCCACCAGTGAAAAGACCGCATTTGATGCAGCGATGTCCGTATTGGAAGGCACCGACGAGGATACCATCACAGAGATTCTCGGTAAGGCAGAAGATGTCTTGACGGAGGATGAGAAGAAAATAAAGGAAGCCTACGATCTTTTGGTCGAGAAGGCAACCGCAAAGACGGTACAGACAGAAGCGGAAGCGGCAATCAAGAATCAGCTTGTAACGGATTTGACCGATGCTATTACAAACGGCACCACAGTTACTCTTTACGGAAAAGAACTTACAGCAGAAAAGGCGGAAGAACTTCAGAAGGAAGCAGCCCGTTTTGCGAAGATTGAGTACGAGAATGAGACGCTTGCAGCAGCCTTTGAGGGTGTAGAGGAGTTGAAGGATGTAAGTTATGCAGAGGTTGTGCGTATTGAAGAAAAGCAGGCGGCAGGAGAGGAACTTACGGAAGCGGAGCAGAAGATTTACGATGCTTACAATTCTGATGAAAATGCTGACTTAAAAGCAGACTTCCTTGCAAATCTCGGAACCTATACCGAAGAGACCGGTTATGATACGGAAGCTTATGCCCAGTCCTATGCAAGGGCCCTTCAGGCTACGGCAGAGGAAGAAGCAGAAGAGTATATGAAGCTGGATGAGGCGAAGACAGCCGTGTCCACAAAGAAAACGGAGATTCTTGCAGATCCGGCAAATACAGCGATTGCCGATGTGAAGGCACAGATGACCGGATACATCAAGACCTATGCGGAGGAAGAGCGGTTCTTTACCGGGGCGGACAATGCATTGGCAGCTATCGGTCTTGGCAATATTGACGGCAGTGCGGTTGCGGCTGGTACAGGCGCCGGCGGCATGACAGTATTCGAAGCGGCAGATGCCAAGGTAACCGTAAACGGTGCCGTAATCGAATCCTCTTCCAATACCATCAGCGTAAACGGACTGAATCTGGAACTGGTATCCGCAGCACCGGGAGAGACTGTTTCCATCGGTGTTACTCAGAATGTAGACGGTGTTTACGATATGGTAAAACAGTTCGTAAAAGACTACAACGAAATACTTCAGGAACTTAATGATGCATATTATGCGGATTCTGCAAGAGGGTACGAACCGTTGACGGACGAGCAGAAGGATGCCATGAGTGATACGGAAATAGAGAAGTGGGAAGCAAAGATTAAAGGTTCCCTGCTTCGTAGAGACAATACCATCGGCTCGTTGTTAAATGCAATGCGTGCGGCATTGGATGGATGTGTGACCGTTGATGGTAAAGATTATGCACTTTCTTCCTTCGGTATTTGTACAACCAAATACACGGAAAAAGGAAAATTACATATTTACGGTGACCAGGATGATCCGGACGGCATGATGTACGAGGATAAGCTTCGTGCGGCAATCGAAGAAGATCCGGACAAAGTAATGGAAGTGTTACAGACCATTTCCAAGAACTTATACGATACTATGTCGGATAAGATGAAGGCAACGGAGTTGAGCAGTGCACTTACCTTCTACAATGACAAGCAGATTACCAAGGATTTGACAGGATACAAAGAGTCATTAAAGAAAGAAGAAGATCGCCTGGCAGAGATCGAGGATCGTTACTACAAGCAGTTTGCTTCCATGGAAACGGCACTCAGTAAATTAAGCAGTCAGTCCAGTTCACTTTATTCCATGCTTGGAATGGGACAGTACTAAATATAGGCTAATGATAAGGGAAAGGAAGGTATTTGCGTATGCCACCTACAAATGCAGCAAGTTTATACCAGGGAACCAAAATCAATACAGCGTCACCGGCGGAGTTGACACTGATGTTGTACGACGGAGCAATTAAGTTCTGTAACATTGCCATGCTTGGCCTCGAGAAGAATGATTACGAGAAGGCCAGCACTTATATCATCAAGGTACAGAATATTATTACGGAGTTCCGTTCTACCCTTGATTTTAAGTATGCTACGGCAAAGGATTTTGATGTGATTTACGAATATATCTACGGATTATTGGTACAATCCAATATTAAGAAGGATATGGCTCTGTTGGAAGAAGCATTGGGCCAGATCCGGAATATGCGGGACCTTTGGAAAGAGGTAATGCGCAAAAACAACATGTACGTAAAATAAGAAATAAGATATGCAGGAACAGCCAGCGCAACCATGCCCGGCTGTTCTTGTGCACTTGGAAAATCTGCGATTTTCAAGTGCACAAGATGCTGCGCATTGATGCACACTCGCGCGAATGGAAGTTGTCGCAGGCGACCGCGCTCGGCGCAGGAGTTCCGCAAGCGGAACTCTATAAGAACTTGGGAAATCGTAGGAGGAAGAATCGTGGACAAGACAGAATTTTCAACATGCTTTAAGGTATTGGAAGATACCATACAAAAGAAAGACGGATATTTGGATGAAGTCCTTGTCCTGACGAAAGCCCAGGAAGAGGTATTGTTAAAGGAACAGTTCAATATGGATGATTTTACGGCGCTGATGGACAAAAAGGAGCCGTATATTACGAAGATATCGGAGTTTGATGCAGGTTTTGAGGCGGTATTTGCCAAGATGAAGCCGGTGATGGAGGAATATAAAAAGGAGTTTGAACCGCGCATCCGGCAGTTGCAAGCTATGATTAAAAGGGTACTGGAAAAGGGTGCCGCACTTTGTACGTTGGAAGAACAAAACAAGTCCAGACTGGACTATTGTTTAAAAGATAAAAAGCAGGAAATCAAGAATTTTAAAAGGAGCAGTCAGACCGTCAGCAGCTACTACAAAAACATGTCGGGAGCGGTGACGGACCAGTCGTTTTTTATGGACAAGAAGAAGTAAAGGAGGCATGGCCATGAGGAAGAGGATACAATGGATGGTTGCTCTTGCGGGCATGGTGCTTGCGACATCCCTCTTTGGGGGCAAAGGGGCACAGGCGGCCGGGAACGCAACCATGTTACCGGATGATGCGATTCAGGTAAACTATGAATATGAAGAGATGGTAATCGAATGCGGACAGAATAATGTTATCTACTATACCGATAACGTTAGTGCAACCGTCTGGGAAGAAGCGGATAAAGGGGCTGACGGCAAGGCGGTTTTTGATATTTCCTGGATAAAACCGGGACTTACCACCCGTATTTACATAAAGGGTGACAAGGACACCCTTGTGACTGCCCGGTACGTTGAAGCACAGGAAAAATTATCTGCGGAATTTGTCGGCGACATTTCCGCTGCGGATGTGGTAGATATTGATGTATGGAAACAGGTGTACCGGAATTATCCGGCCTTTGACAGTGAATCAGGCTATATCCTTTTCTTTACGAAGCAGGGGGGGGCGGAGACTGCTTACTTTGATGTGGAAAATATCGAGTGGAGAAAGGGAACCAGCGGCAACTGGAGACCATTCAAGGACCTTGATTTGCATCAGATGAATGCAAAGGGAGCTACCTTATATTTCCGGATTAAGGCGGTAAATGATGCGGATACGGCAGACGGCATCAGCGGAGCGCGCTACAGTGCGGAAGCAAAGGTGTTTTTACAGAAAACTGCAGTGGCACCGTCGGTAAATGTGAATAATGCAGCCATGTCCATTTCTATCCGAAATGGTATGGAGTATTCCCTGGATGAAGAGGAATGGTTCCTGATACCGACTTATTCCAAAAGTGCTACCAGTGATGCAGTGTCTGTACCGGTAGAGGATTACGACGTTCTGCCGACTACGAACCAGCGTGTGACTACGGTGGCGGTGCCGTTGGTACTGGGGGTATCCGCAAACCAGAAGATCGATGTGGACCTGGTGACTGCGAATCCGGATAAGTACGAGGTAGAGAGAAACGAAGCCGGAGATGTGGTAGGTATTTATGTATATGTACGTACGGCAGCGGGTCAGAGAAAATCCGCTTCTAAGACAGAGAAGGTATTGATTCCGTTTACCGGAGCAGAGCCGAATATCACCAACGACATTACGGTGGTATATCAGAATACCAAGAGCGGTACCAGCGGTATTATGATTACCAATAACACGGATGCCAAAGAAGGAAAGAACTATCAGTATGCTATCGTGGATGACCCGGACAACCTGACGCCGGAGGAATTGAGTGAACTGAAATGGAGCACGTTGAAGGCAACCAAGACAATAAAGGTAGGCAATACCAAGGCACTTACCGGACAATACTTAATTTTCCGTGTGGCAGCGGAGAGCAAGGATGAGCTTCCGTCCACCTATGAAAAGTACCCGTACCAGATTCAGTACGACAAAGTATGTTATGCGGCAATTTCCAACACTTCCCTGTATCCGGGCGGTGTCATAACGGCAGTGACCAGTAACAATGCCATCTCCGGTGAGATTACCTATACATGGGAGCGCAGTACTACGGCAAACGGCACCTACACACCGATTACCATCGGCACCGGCTACGCCGCAAGTACCTATACCATCCGGGAGGAAGATATCGGATATTATATTCGTGTAGTCATCTCCAATACCTCCATTACGGGAGAAACAGCAAGCGTCACCAGTAAAAACAGCGGTAAGATTGTAAAGGATCCGACGGCACCAAGCCCGACACCGTAGACTGTTTTGCAGAAGCAGAGTGTTTGAAATGTGATGTGGGACAATAGAATGAAGTGAAATGAGAAAGGCGATACCTGGAAATGAGGTATCGCCTTTTTGGTAAAAAAGGTTCGCTTTCATTATAGTATCCTTGAAAATACAATGCTAGACTACATAGTGAATTTAAAATCTAATTTACAAATATAACACAAAGTGGTATTATGTGTATTAGACAATATGAATTATTGTTAAATATATTAGCGAGGAGAAGGAAATGGGAACACAAGGGGATTATAGCAGAGCTGATATAGCTCGCGACAAGAAGATGAGTGTAGCAAAAGGTATGGGTGGAATTGGCCTTGCAGTGATTTTTGTAGGCTTCTTCCTACCGATTATAGCCTTGGTTACAGCAGGTACAGTAGCTTTCGGAAACGGGATATTTGTGCTGTTATTGGCTATAGGAATGATAAGTTTCATTATATCATGGAAAGCCTGGAAGCGAATGATAAATTATACGTATACGGTTTCCGGCGGATACGGGAATTCCATATGGCTGATGGTGTACTCTTTATACGGATGGTATGTATGTGCGGGAGCGGAAGACATAGTTGAGATTGTGGAAGAAGCTTTCGATACCGATATTGTAGGACTTTATGTAGGGATAATGGTTTTGGCCCACGTTATGATACTTGTTGCGGCTATTATCGGACTGGTTGTAAAATATTCCTATAATGTAGATGCAAGGGAAAGGATAAGAGACTTCAGCGTCGGAGAACCAGACGAAGAAAACACAATAGAGAGTGGTATGGTATGCCCGAACTGCGGAAAAAGGTATGAAGAGGGCAGAAAATTTTGTATGGGGTGCGGAACGGAACTGAAAGAAGTACAGACATCTGTACTTTCTGTTGAGGAAGCGGTACCGGAAGAAGAGCCGGATGATGACAGTGTCGAGGGATTGTTAAAACGAGCGTCTAAGGCATTGAAGGCCGGTGTGTTTTTGACAGCCGAGGACTTAAGCACACGGATTTTGAAGGAAGATTCGGAAGTCGCAGAGGCATATCTTATAAGGTTTATGGCGGAACAAAGACTTGTTGACAGGGAGGCGCTGGCAAGAAGTGCAACTCCGTTGACAGCATATAGTGATTTTTGTAATGCATTGCACTATGCGAAAGATGAATTAAAAGCAGAACTGGAGAAATACATCAGCGTCACAGACGGACGGCATAAGGTCAAGAGTTATGAAAACGCGGTGAAACTGTTTGAGTTAGAAGAACGGGAGAAACAAGACGGTGCAAAGCTGAAGCTGTTAAATGATATCATCGAAGAGCTGAAAAAAGCGGCTGGTTACGAGGATGCCGATAAAAAATTGGAGTATTATGAAAACAAGAAGCAGACCTTTGTGGAAGAGGTATATGAGAAAGCAAATAAGGAGGCAAAGGAGATTGCAGAGGGCGCATATGGCTTGCGGGAGAGAATCGATCTTTGGGAAGATTTGGCAGAGCAATTTTTAATCATCCAAGAATTCTCTGACAGCAGACAGCTGTATGAGGAATGCCTGCAGCAAAAGGAATCCTGTGAAAAGAAGTTTAGAATAAGAAATATCTGTATTATTGCAGCTGCAGCATTTGTGATTATTGCGGCATGTATGGGGTAGAATGGTAGTAATGGAGTTTTCATATTTCATATATAGGCGATAAAGAGAAAAGGTGATACCTGAAATGAGGTGTTACCTTTTTACTTTTGTTTTTATAATACGATGAATCATTATTGAAAAATATGAAAAACAGCGGTATAATTAGAATGCTAATCGAGATGACATAATTCGAGGGTTATGACAGTAGGAAATAAAAGAAGAAAATAGATTTAAGTACGAAACCTACTAACCCCATTACCAAAGTTGTCTTGTAATAATCACAAACAATCTTCCAAAATTGCCATAGTTGTGTGACTATGGCAATTTTTTTATATAAAATACAAACTTTTATATGGTAATTTCGTCCTATTTATGGTATAATGTAAGCGAATAGAAGATTAGGTCACAGGGGAAACGATTGATGCGATAGAACTGAATGGGTGATATCGGGAAGGAGTGGTTTTCATGGCGAAAGAAAAGAAAATAAAGGAAAAGAAGGTAAAAGACACCACGAAGTCCGGCGGGCTGCATTCCGTAAAGGTGAAGGTATATGGTCTGGTTATCACAGGTGTGGTAGTTTCCGTATTGACGGTGATGTTACTGTTGCTTACCTATGTAAAAGACTTGGTAGTTGATTCTGCCTATGGTAAGATGCTAAACATCTCTTCCTCTTACGGTAAACTTATTGAGAAGGAGGAAGAAAATCTGGACCGTTCCAGACGTGAGCTCTTAACCGTAGAGCAGGTAGAAAGGGTTATGGCGGATGTAGAGATTTCCGGCTTGAACAATTTCTCTTATTTCATTATCAGTAGCGGAATTCATTTGTATCATACCGATGAGTCCAAAATAAAGAAGCCGAATCAGATTGACGAGATTATGGATGTAACCGCAAAGATTGCCAAGGGTGTGATTCCGGAGAATGTTACATTGGAGTATGATGAAGAAGACGGCACCCATATGTATGCCAGCTATTATGTGACCAGAGTCGGTTCCGTTGTGGTGTTTGCTGCCAGTGAGGCAGAGATTTTAAGACCGATTACGGATATGGCTGTGAAGGCAGTGATTGTGGCATTGATTATTATTGTGGCAATTTTACTTGTTTCCACCATTGTGATTCACCGGATTACGAAGCCGCTTCATCAGATAACCGAGGTTATTAATGATACGGCGAAGTTAAAGATTAAGCTTCCGCGCAACATCGATAAGCTGTGTAAGCGTAAAGATGAAATCGGAACCATGGGAAGAGCAGTAAGAGAGATGAGCAATAACCTGAGGGAAGTAGTCAATAACATTGAGCTTTCCGGTGACGGTATTGCAGAGAATATGAGCAAGTTGGAGCAGTCCAGTAATCAGGTAAATGTATTCTGTACTGACAACTCCGCAACTACAGAGCAGATTGCGGCAAGCGCAGAGCAGGTAAGTGATATGACCAAGGTGATGAGTGGTCATATGGGCAATATGAGACTGCAGGCAGAAGAGATTGCAAAGGAGACGGAGCAGAGTGAACGGTTCTCCGGTGAGGTGGCAGGACGTGCACAGGAGATGCAGGTTTCCACCCAGAATGCTATTGCCCAGACCAAGGAGATGTACGGGAAGATTAAGGAAAGTACTGCTGTAGCCTTAGAAGGACTGAATGCGGTATCCAAGATTAATGAGCTTACCGATACCATCAGTGAGATTTCGGACCAGACCAGTCTCCTGTCCCTGAATGCAAGCATTGAGGCAGCCAGAGCCGGAGATGCGGGCAAGGGCTTTGCGGTAGTTGCGCAGGAAATCAGTAAGCTGGCGCAGCGTTCCCTGGAGTCGGTAAACGACATCAACAAGATTATCGGCGAAATCAATCATGCGGTAGGAAATATTTCCGAGAGTATGGAGAATACCACGGAGTTCTTAGAGAACAATGTCTTAAAGGATTACGACGAGTTCAATCGCATCGGTGTGCAGTATATGGATGATGCGGATACCTTCAAGAAAGAGATGGGTCAGATTGCTACACAGATTGCAGAACTGAATGCTTCTATTCAGTCGGTATCCGAGACAGTTGAGAATATTTCCGGTACCATGCAGGAGACCGCAGTGGGTATTAATGATATTGCGGAGAAGACTTCTAACGTGGTAAGCGCAACCGGTGAAAACTACAAGATGACCGGTGATACCATTGAGCGTATTGATGAGATGAGAAGTATCGTAAAGAAGTTTGAGTTCGACGAAGCGTGAGACAGATGAGTCATACGGAAGAGCGTATGTACTATGAGGAATAGTACATGCGCTCTTTGCATTTTTTGTGAAAAGACCTTTTCAATTCGGGTGTAATATGCTATAATAAAATTGTATGATTATGTTTTTTTATACAAAAACCAAAGAAGGAAGACGATGAACTATGAAAGAAAAAATCCTCGAAATACTTGTTGACATCAATGATGATATTGATTATGAAACGGAGACCGCATTGATTGATGATGGTGTACTCGACTCTTTTGATATTGTTTCTCTGGTAAGCGAGTTAAACAGTTGCTTCGATATCAATATCACTGTAGTTGATCTTGTGCCGGAAAACTTTAATACGCTTGCCGCTATGACAGCTTTGGTGGAACGCCTGTCAAACGGTAACTAGGGGGAGTTATGACTTACACTTCTCTTATATTTGCATTGTTTTGTCTTGTTTTACTCCTTATTTATTATGTAGTTCCGAAGAAGTTCCAATGGATGGTATTGCTTGTCGGAAGTGTTTCTTTTTATCTTTTTTCCGGAGTAAAATACATTCTTTACGTTGTTATTACGGCATTTACAACGTATATCACGGCAATTTTAACGCACAAAAATAAGAAGGAATTTGCCGAGACGTTGCCTGAATTGAAAAAAACGTTGTCATCGGATGAAGTACGTGCTGCCATAAAAAAGAATGAACGCAGATCCAGGGCATTTATGCTTTGTGCTGTGGCAGTAGATTTGGGCATTCTGATTACTTTGAAATACCTGGATTTTGTATTATCCAATATCAACACATTTTTGCCGGCGGAATCCGCACTCCCGCTTTTTTCTTTTGTGCTTCCGCTTGGCCTTTCCTTTTATACCTTTTCCGCGGTCGGATATGTGGTAGATGTAAATCGCGGAAAATATGATCCGGAAAGAAACTTTGCGAAATTCTTTCTTTATCTGACTTATTTTCCACAGATTATTCAGGGACCTATTCCGAGATTTGATCAGCTGGCGCCGCAGCTTTTTTCTGGACATAAAGCAGAATATAAAAATTTGCGTGACGGATATCAGTTGGTGCTCTGGGGACTTTTTAAGAAGATGGTGATTGCGGACAGCATTATGGCCATTGTTGGTGCAATGCTGAAAAATACGGCAACTCTTTCGGGACTTGAGCTTTGGCTTGGAATGTTTGTCTGGGGCATTCAGCTTTATACCGACTTTTCGGGTGGTATTGACGTGTCGAGAGGTGTATCCCAGATGCTTGGTATTACATTAGATATCAATTTCAAACGTCCGTATTTTGCACTTAACTTAACGGATTATTGGAACCGGTGGCACATTTCTCTCGGAAACTGGTTGAAGGATTATTTCTTTTATCCGGTTGCTTTGTCGAAGGGATATGCAAAGGTGAATAAGTTTACAAAGAAAAAATTTGGTAAGTTTATTGCGAAGACCGTTCCGGTAGGAGTGCTTTCTTTGCTGCTGTTCACCATTATCGGCATTTGGCACGGGGCAAACTGGGGTGAGGTGCTCTTTGGTGTATTCAACGGTGTTGTGGTGCTCATATCCACTTTGTGTGAACCGTTTTTTGTTAAGATTCGCAAACCGTTACATATGGATGAACGGGTTTTCTTCCGTATATTCCGCAGTGTACGTACATTTCTGATTATTACGATTGCCAGAGTGATTTCGCTTCCTTCCAGTATTGGGATAGCAGGGAGCATGCTCCTTACTATGTTCGGCTTCCGGTCCTCCGGGACATCGTTCTTTTCGTTTACCGGTCAGATGGTACAGACGCAGGATTTGAAGATGTATTTGCCTGCCTTGCTGGGATGCATACTTCTCTTTATCGTGTCATTTCTGGAAGAAAAGGGGCACAGCGTACGTGACCTTATTAACGCAAAGCCGATGCCTGTCCGGGTGATGATAGCTTCCTTCGGGACAGTGGCAATCATTCTGTTCGGGGCCTACGGAATCGGTTATGTAGCATCAAACTTTATTTACAGTAATTATTAAGCTTGGGTGAATGATATGGAAAACGTAAATAACAACTGGTTGAGTCGTCTGCAACATTGGGCAGAGGTCCTACCGGATAAAGTGGCTTTTAAAGAGGCCGGGAAAGAAGGCCTGACCTACCGGCAGTTTTACCGGCAGGTTTGCAGTGTTGCAAACGGGCTTTTGCGCTTTTTTCACGGGCAGATGCCAGAAGCTCCGATTGCCGTGACAGTAGACAGAGATGTGCAGTCGCTGGTTTCCATGTTCGGCGTTTGTGCTGCAGGAGGCTGGTACGTGCCAATGGACAGTGCGCTCCCGGCAGACCGTGCACAGCTTTTGCTATCGGTATGTTCTCCGGCGGTTTTGCTGCATACGAATGAGAAAGATCCGTTTCCGCAGAGCGATGTTCCGAAACTTTTTATCGATACGGCGGAAGACTGTAGTGTGAATGAATTTCCGATGCGGGAGGAAACACTTCCTCTGTTTGGAATCTTTACCTCCGGTTCTACGGGCATTCCTAAGCTGGTGGTAAAGGATGGCCGGGGGATACGTAAGTTTATTGAAACCTATTGTAGCACCTTTGGGCTGACAGCGGAGGAAGTGTTTGGTAATCAGATTCCGTTTTATTTTGATGCGTCGACAAAGGATATTTTTGCTACGGTATACCTGGGAGCTACAACCGTAATATTACCGCAGCAGGTATTTTCTTTCCCGATGCAGTTGGTTCAAATGTTAAATGAAGAAAAAATATCCACCTTTGTATGTGTACCTTCCGTGTTGTCGGTGGCCGCGCGATTTGATGTATTTTCTGCTGTGACGCCTGCTACACTGGACAATGTCCTGTTTGTGGGGGAGCGTATGTCGGTGCGCCATTTGAATTACTGGCGGGCAGCATTGCCGCATACACGTTTTGTGAATCTTTACGGGTCTACAGAGGTGGCAGGTAATTCCTGTTTTTATGTAATTGACAGAGAGTTTGGAGAAGAGGAACTGCTTCCAATCGGTCACGCTTTTGACACGGCACAGCTCTTTTTGCTGGATGAAAATGGTGTTCCGGCGGAAGAAGGGGAGATTTGTGTTGCGGGAGATGGCCTGGCACTCGGATACTATAAGGATGAAGAAAAAACAAGTGCAGTCTTTCGGGAGATTTGCTTTGAGTCGTTTTGCGGCAGGATTTATCACAGCGGCGACTATGGCAGAATAAATGAGTACGGAGAGTATATCTGTATTGCAAGAAAAGATGCACAGATAAAGCATATGGGGCATCGCATTGAGCTTGGTGACATTGAAGTATGTGCGGCTGCCTTGGATTATGTGGAGGAATGTTGTTGCCTTTATGCTGCAGCCGCAGAAAAGATTGTGCTTTTCTGTGCCTGTGCAGAAGAGAATCGAAAGAACCTGAGAAGGGACCTTTCGGCAAAACTTCCGAAATATATGCTTCCTCATGATTATATCTGCGCTCCGGAATTGCCGCACAACCGCAACGGTAAGCTGGACCGGGCTGGTTTGTTACAGGAATGGATCATTAAAAATACAAAGTAAGTTTAAATGGAGGGAAAGTGTATGTCGGAGGATCGCTATCGGCTATTGACAAAAAAACCACAGTTACTTCCAATGTCGGAAACGGTCAACGGGCATCGTATTTTTATGTATCGGGATGACCCGGAAGACTTTGGCTTCGGTGGAAATAAGGTACGTTTTTTTGAATATCTGATTCCGGACATTTTGAAAGAAAAGCCGGATGTACTGGTTACCTCCGGGTCCATTTATTCCAATCATATCCGGGTGACCGCGCAAGTGGCGGCACACCTTAATATTCCCTGCAAATTGTTTTTGACAGAGGAGAAGCTTCCGGATCCTTTGTTCGGAAACACTGCCCTTGCAAAGAGCTACGGTGCCGAACTGCACTGTGTGGGACATTTTGCGGCACTTCTAAAAATTGATGAACAGGTAAAAATGTTAGAAGCCGATGGGAAAAAAGTCTTTCTTGTTCCAAACGGGGGACATACGCCGGGGGCAGTGAGAGCTTATGCAAAGGTAATCGATGAGACGCTGGAAGAACTGGAATGCCGGAAAATACATCCGACAGCGATTTATCTTCCGTGTGCAAGTGGTACCACCCAGGCCGGTATCCTGTGCGGAGCGGCAAAGCGTAATCTTCCAAACGTGATTTCTTTTGCGGTGGCCAATACACCCGCAAGAGCGGAAAAAGGAATCTGTCGCCTGATTCGGTCGGCTGCGGAATATCTTCCTCAGGGATTTGCTGCGGACAAAGTATCGGTACAGGATTGCGGGAAGAATGAATACGGCCTTCCGGACGAAGAGTTACTTGCCCTGCGGGAAAAAATCTATAAACAGGACGGCATAAAACTTGACCCAACCTATAATATCAATGCCTTCTACGGTATGGTACAACAGCTTTCACAGATTCCGGGAACGGGGGATGTGCTCTATATCAATACCGGAGGCTATCTATTCTAATTGTTTTCCACATAGCTGTACTGGATGGAAAATACCCGGTCATTTTTCATGATAATCATCAGGCTTGTTTTTTCGCGGGTATAAGCGTAAGATCCGCCGGATTCCGCATAATCGTTCCCGTACAGTTCGATTACCTTTTCTGCGGTGTCGCCGATGATCAATCCTTCCGGAGTACTCAGGGTATCATCAGTCAACACAATCTGGAGTACATGGTCCACTGCATCATCATCCGGATAGGTGTAGATGGAAAATCCCGGATACACATAACACTTGTCCAATCCGATGTAAGCGCAGCTTGGACTTTCATGGTAAGTATAGTCGGAACCCAGTGCCGTCACCAGCGGGTCCACCAGGTCGTTGGGACTGATTTTTACATTGTTGTGGACGAAGGTAAATTTCTGCTCTGTATCAACTTTTTCTTCGCCGACGTCGGAAGCGGAATTGCTTTCGCCGATGACAACATTTCGTTCCGGCTCTTTTGAACACCCTACGGCGGTCATGCAAACTGTCAGAGCCATAGCAGCTACTGCAAATCCACGTAATCTAAAATTCTTTTTCATCATAATCCGTTTCTTTCTGCACAAGCGGTGCAGACTCCTTCCTGTTTGGGTCTTTGTATTTTCTATAAGTCCCCGATGCTTACTTTTCTTCGCGTGCAGTATGGTACCGCTTGCAAACCGGCGCCCAGGCAGCCACCTGTGCGTCATCCAGTCTTCTGTCGGGAACAGAATAGTCGTTTCGTAAAATCGCTCCGAGGAATCGGGAACATTTTTCGGCACCGTATACGTTAAGGTGCACGCCCTTGTCATAGGTATCCTTTGTCATGTCCAGTTCCATATCATCTGCATAGGAAATACCATTGATATAAAGCAGGCCTCTTTCTTTTGCATAAGAAACCAACTGTTCATCCCATTCCTCGTACCAAGGATATTGCCAACTGATGGTCGGAGACTTGAATAAAATCAATTCGATGTCATTCTCTTCGCACAAATCTGCTATTTTATCGAGATATTCCCAGCAGATATCCGGGAAACTGTAATCGAACAGCGGCATCTGGAACGGTTCTTCCGTTTGCGGGTCTACAGACGTCTGCATCAGGTAGCCGTGGTGAGAAATTAAATCTCGCCGGAAGAAATATTTGAAATCATCCTTGTTCAGGTCATAAATACGGCTGTGATAGCGTAATAACGGAAATACATAACTGAGCAGGGACTCGTTTTCTTCTTTTAAGGAAAGCTTGGCCGCTTTTAAACGATAATTGATGTCTTTCAGCCCGTCTAGTGTAAGTCGTGTGTAGGCTTCGCTCTGTACCTCACCTATCTTCATTTCCATTGCATTGAAAACAACTACTTTCGGCGTTTCATGCTTTAAGGTGTCCTTAAGGATATAATAGGATTGCCAGATAAGCTGTTGTGGCGATCCTCTGACATAAGAGGAAACACCATAGTCTTCCCACAACGTAACAGGCGAAATGGTTTCGTAAAACTCACAGTCACCAAGAAAAATTACATCGTGCTCGGTTTCTGCTTCGTAATATTCTGCCATCATGGCACCTTCATACGGATGGGACATGTATTTCGGTCTGGTAAGCTCCTGAAATAAAAAGCATAAAGCAAGTGTCAGGATAATATAGCAAAGGACCTCGACAATATGCCGCTTTGAGCTCTGCAGAGCTTTTTTCATTGGAAAATCCTCCTTTTGCTTTCCTTCCGGCTATTCGTAATACTTGGAATCGATATTCAAATCGATTACCGGTTCGGTTGCGGAAGCCGGGTGAAGCGAAGTATCAAAAATATAATAATAATTCGTTCGAGGAGAGTTGTCGGCACGGAACTTGGTGTAAGCAGCCATCTGGGCATCCGTCAGCATGTAGCTTTCTCGTCTGAGAGTTCTGTACTGCGGACAGGAATCGTGGTGATACCACAATGGTTCTTCCTCTGTACCGCAATTGACCAGAAGCCAGAAATGGTTGCCGACTTTTTTCGTATATTCTTCTTTTCTTCGTACAATCTGTGTGTCGTATCCCAAGTAGGTAAGCAACGCTCTGGATGCGGCACAGTAGGTAAAACAGTCGCCGGTCCGGCGTCTGGTCAGGCCGAGATATGCTTCTCTGCGGAGGTCGTCATGAACGCCGGCATCGGTATAGCTGATTCTGCTGCGTATATAATCACAGATGGTCTTCAGTATCTCCGGAGTGGTCATATCTTCCGTGATAATCTTAGCAATGATCTCCTCGCACAACTGATCCATCATTTCCTTCGTCACAGAATTATCGTGAAGGACCAAGGATACTTCCTGTCTGGTTTCGTTTCCGGCAGGATCCTTTGCAACGAGAGATGCTGTATAGGTTCCCGGCGTTGATAACTGTACATCGGTGGTATCCAGGGCTAAATCAACCCTTCCGGAATTGTCCTCCGCACTGACCTGGGCTCTCCAGATAATTGCAGCATCTATATCCGCCTCAATTACTTCAGGATAATCAACAAAGGTCGGGGCTTCGTCATCCTGTGCAACACTGCACATACTGTCATAGACAGTGCGGTTGCCACCCTGGTCGGTCAGAACAATGCGAACCGCGGTTTCTACGGTAGCGGCAGCCCCCGGGTCGGTTTCATAAGAAGCAGTTACAGGGCCTTCGTCTACAATCTCGGAAACGAAAGCGTCCGCCGGCGGAAACGCAGCACCGTAATATGCAGTCGCCGGAGTGATGGTTGCAGTAGGTGCTACGGTATCTTCAATGATAAGGTCGGTGGAGTAAACGTTTCCCTCAATCTCTACTTCCAGAGGATAAGTACCGATCAGGGAAGTGTTGATGACAGAAATGTCTGTGACATAAGTTCCGGTCCGGTAAAATCCGATGAGTTCGTCTGCGGAAGGAATGCTTTCTCCTGCCTCCAGCGTATAGCTGTCCGCAAGAAGCTCGTTTACCGCAAGAATCTTAATCGTAACCGGAAGCTCGGTGCGGTTGCCTGCTTCATCGGTTAATATAACGACTTCATCCGTGGAGCCAAGCTTGGTCAAATCCGGCTCGGTCTGAAAGGCACAGGTAACCTTCGTCTGATCTTTGATGTCGGTGACGCACTGCTCCGCGGTCAGAGGATCCCCCTGGCAGATGGTGATCGCAAGGGCGGAAGCTACCGGCGGTACGGTATCCTGTACGGTTAGGCGTATGTTGTAGTTTTTATTGTCAATGATCAGGCCTACGGTGTACTTGCCGACCTGATGAATCTGTGCGACGCCGTTTTGCACATATTGGGAAGCAAAGTCATCCGCAAAGGCAGCCGTATGTCCTTCTTCCAGAACAAAATCCTCTGCCGAGAAGGTGTTCCCCGCCTCTAATGTTGCAGAAGTTGCCACATAATCAGGAATATCCTTGCCGCAAGAACAAAGGAAAAGGGTAAGTGCAGCAAAAGCGGTTAAAATGATCCGCTTTTTTCTCTTTATTGTAAAATGATTCATATGTATTCTCCTTGTATGAAAACGATTCGGCACCTATATTAGACTACCATGAAACGCAGGTCTTGTCAAGGCTGAGGCATGGCTGATAAGCAAGGTTTTACGGAAAATGAAGCAGGAAAAAACAGGAAGACTTTCGGGTGGAAATCCGGGAGCGTTTTTGCTATAATGGGAGACGACGGAGGTGATAACGTGGCAAAGGCAGGCAATTACTATTATGACCAACTGAATAAAGAACAGCAGAGGGCGTACTATGCCATGAAGGAAGGATTGTTAAATCTTAAGGATTCCTTTGCAGTACCGATGTTGTCACAGAAAGAACTGTCGGATATCTATTTTATGATTCGTATGGATTGTCCGGAGATTTTTTTCTCCGTGGCCTTTACTTATAAGTACTACCCTGATTCTACAGTGGTAGAAATGACACCGCAGTATCTTTTCCCGAAGAATAAAATCAAGGAACATCGTCAGGCTATGGAGTCCAGGGTAAAAAAACTGGTCCATCAGGCGAAGGATTTGGATGAGAAAGGGAAAGAGCTGTTTATCCATGATTTTATTGTAAAAAATGTGAAGTATGACAAGCTGAAAAAAGAATATTCCCATGAAATCATCGGAGCGCTGGGAAACGGAGTGGCGGTCTGCGAGGGAATCGCAAAAGCAGTCAAAATTCTGTGTGATGAACTGAACCTCTGGTGTATCATTGCCTTGTCGGAAGCCAATCCGGACAAAGGAATTAAGTACAGACATGCCTGGAATGTGGTCCGCATCGGCGGACAGTATTATCATCTGGATGCCACCTTTGACAATACTCTTTCCAAAGACGGAACGGTGCGGTTTGACTATGTGAATTTGTCGGACAAGCAGATCTTCCGCGACCATGAGCCTGTTATATGGAAGGTGCCGGCTTGCAGTGATAACGATTGCTTCTATTATAAAGAAAAGAAGCTTTCCTGGACTACCACGGACGAGGTACAAAACCGGACAAAACAGGCGGTAAAGAAGGGGAAGACTCTTTTGTTCCATTGGCGGGGCGGCTACCTGACAAAGGAAGTGCTGGGAGAACTTCTGGATATCTTTCAGAAAGAGGCACAGGCAAAAGACAAACGTGCCTATGTTTCGGTCAATTGGCCTCAGGCAGTGCTGCGGGTGCGGTTTGAGGATGGAGCCGGTGAAGAACAGCTTGAGATGGAAGAGGCAAACGAAGGGGAGAAGGAATAATCCTTACTTTACCGGAAAGGAGGTGGCAAATTATGAATCGTTCCGAAAAACATCCGGGGAACCGGCTACTTTTGTTATTTACATTGGAAGGAATGTTAATCACTGTGGTGAACAATCTCGTCGGAAATAACAATAACATATTTGCCACGAGATTAGGGGCAAGTGATCTTCAATTAAGCTTGTTGACGACCATCCCGCAACTGGTAGGACTGCTGGTGCTCATTCCGGGCGGGCTTCTGACAGACCGAATGAAAAATAAACGGAGCATGGTAATGATTTCTTTATCGGTTCTTACCTTGTTTTATGCGTTTATTGGTTTTGTACCGATGTTTCATACAAACCAATTTACCGCTTTCCTAGTTTTGTTTGCGGTTTCTGTCGGCCCTATGACCATCTATAACGTGTCCTGGCAGGCGTATTTTTCGGATATGGTGAAGGAAAAAGAGCAGAACCATATTATGACGTATCGTACGGCCCTGACTTTTGTCATCGGTATTATAGTTCCTCTTGTCAGTGGTTCACTGCTTGCGGCAACGAATACTAACGGCGGTAAAATACGATTACATCAGATTTATTTTTGGATAGGCGCTGCATTGCTGCTCATTCAAGTTATAGTTTTGATGCAAATCAAAGGAAGTACGAATACAGCTGCTGCCGGACGTCAGACCGGGCAGTTAAAAGGCGTAGTCTCCGAACTGTTGCATAACAAAAAATTCCTGAGTTTTGTCGGCGTGGCAATCTTTTTCTATGTCACCTGGCATGTAGACTGGACCCTGTATTTTATAGGTCAGGTCAATTATCTTAAGCTAAATGAGGCATGGCTTAGTTACGTGAATATTGGGAATGCCGTTGTCCAATTTATTACCATAGGATTTTGGAGCCGGCTGAATAATAAGTACAGTGTCAGATTCGGAATCATCTTTGGGAACCTGGGTCTTGCTTTTTGTCCGATTTGCATGATTGTGGCTACCAGCCTTCCGTTGCCACAAGGACAACTCGCATTTTTGATTATGAATACCTTGGCAAATATAACGCTTGCGGCGGTAAATCTTAACATTTTACAATGCCTTTTACAAGTAGTTCCCGAGAACAATAAAACGTTATACATATCGATTTATACGGTACTGGTGACCTTATCCAATGCATTTATGCCTCTGCTTGGTGTTGTTCTATATACAAAATTAGGTGCGGATTTGAATGGGTTACAGATTACGTTCTGGATCATATTTGTATTTCGAATGATATCAACCGGCCTTTGGGGGCTTAGGTGGTGGAGGCTGAGAAAAAGGGAGGGTGTAGATTAAGAATAGGAAAGAGCGTAAGATTTGAATTTTACGGACGAGCAGGCTGCTGGATTTTACGGAGGAAAATACTATGGCTATGATTATTACGTATATGGTGTTTTTTATATTACAAATAGTTTTATTAGTATTAAGTGTTCGAAGGAATACAAAGAAATTATGGATGAGTTTATTTTGTGCTGAGTGTATCTCGATACTCATAGCTTTTGGGGTGGGCGTATACTATAATATTTATGGGGGACCAAACTTTGAAGGATTTTTCGAAGTTCTTATTAGTTTTGTGACGGTTATGGTATATGGGTTGCTTTTCTTGGTTTCTATTTTTGTTAAGAGAAAAAATAAAGATTTCGTTCGGTGATGCCCGTAATATTTTAGTCTTGTGGATTTCTGTCATGAGTTATAAAGCGGCTTTTACACCGTCATATTTCCCTCCTCCCCCTCATACACTGTAAAAAAGCCTGCATGAGGGTACGAGATTGGAAGGATGTATTGAAGAACGGGTTGTAGAGATTGCAAGGTACATAGTGGAGCATAAGGCAACGGTCAGGGAGACGGCAAAAGCCTTTGGGATAAGTAAAAGTACGGTGCATAAAGACGTCACCGAGCGTCTTGCCAGAGTCAATAAGAACCTTGCGGAAGCCACCAGAGAGGTGTTGGATGTGAATAAATCCGAGCGACACATTCGGGGTGGTATGGCCACCAGAGAGAAGTACTTACATAAAGGATATGATAATTAGCCTTCTTTTTCAAAAAACATCAAAAAGGCGAAAAAAGAGACGTTCAGAGAGCCGGTAATGGTCAGCCGGATTTTCTGGCGTCTTTTTTGTTCTAAAAACAGTTGAGATACAAGAAAAAATTGAAGAATCTGAGAATTTATGGTATAATACTAGTAGTTTTGAAAAAATTATTAGATTGTCAGAAATGTTCACTTTAACGGAGGTACCGATGAAAAAGAAAAGCTTACTATTATTTGTGATGATACTGTCATTACTGTTTGCGGCTTGTCAAAGAGAAGAAGAAACGGATGCACCGGATACAACTCCAACAACTTCTGTGGAAGCAAATGGCGGCGAAACGGACGAAATACCAACGAAGGCGCCTGTGGCAACGCCGGAACTGACAGCACCCCCTGAGCCAACGGCGACGTCGGTCCCGACGCCTACTCCTACGCCGGAGCCGACTGCCACACCGGAGCCAACTGCTACACCGGAACCGACTGCCACACCGGAACCGACCCCAATCGTAGTGAAAGGTCCGGTAGGAGAGTTTCAGGAAACTGTCGGATATATGATACAATATGACTATGTAAAGCATCAGGAAAGCTTTATTGCGTTCGAGTTGCCGGGAGTTTATTTTACCGAGTATGAGTTCAAAGAGCCGATGAAAGGATTTTACGGCAATGCGGTTTATGACGAAGAGATGGGTACATATACCTACGATTATGTGGCAGAGTTCTATGTCTATGGTAACGATTCATTCTTTGAGGTGGATCTGAAACCGTACATAGAAGAGTTTTTTTTGGAGACGGAATACGAAGGCCGTTATGTTGTTTATGACTGGAAGATGTTACCCGATCCGTGTGACGAAACAAAGAGAATGAGTATTTTCACGCTTGTTTATAAGATTGCGCCGGATCTCTGGATTGAAGTTCGCGTGGCTGATTATAACGAAAAGCGCAATCCGGAAGAAATGATGGAAGCATTTCTGATTAATGAGTTTGAGGTGGTAACGGAAGTGCCGACGGGTACCTAGGAGCCGACTTCTGCGCCGACCGCAAATTGAAAATTTAACGGAGGTTCCGGTGGAAACACCGGAACTTTTTTCTGTGTCGGTCTGCTGTTGCACCTGCAAAGAAACGGGATGCAACCGACTTCTGATTTTTTCGTTTCTTTTTGACAAAGGTTGTGGTATGATAAAAGATAGGGATATTTTAGCGTAGAGCAGCTGTTGTAAAGATTTGGTCGGTGAAAGGAAGATTCTATGGGGAAGGTACGATTTCGCGGTGGGATGAGCCGCAAGGACGGCAAAGACAGAACAAAAGAAAAACCCATAATGGTACTGTATCCGAAGACGGATATGGTATATCCGCTATCCCAGCATATCGGTCTTCCGGCAAAACCGGTTGTGGAAGTGGGAGACAGCGTGCTGGTGGGACAGAGGATTGCAGTGGCGGCGGGCGTGGTGTCTGCAAACATACTCAGTTCTGTATCCGGCCGGGTAAAGGCCATAGAAGAGAGGAAGACGGCCTCGGGAGAATGGTGCGAGTCTATTGTGATTGCCAATGACGGGGCTTACAGGACTATAGACGGTTTCGGCGTGGAACGGGAGTATGCCGGTTTTTCCAAGGCGGAGATCAGGGCCTGTATTAAAGATGCGGGTATCGTGGGACTGGGCGGCGTAGGCTTCCCGACCCATGTGAAGCTGACGCCGAAGAACGAGGATGCCATACAGTATGTGATTGTAAACGGTGCGGAATGTGAGCCTTATCTGACGGCAGATTACCGCATGATGTTGGAAGACAGTGAGAAGCTGGTGGCCGGTCTCAAAATACTGCTTCGGTTGTTTGAGAATGCCAAAGGCGTGATTGTGCTTGATAAACGAAACAAAGCCTGTATCCGTGAATTGTCTGCATTGATAAAAAATGAGCCGCGGATCGAGTTAAAGAAAATAAAAGGGACCTACCCGCAAGGGGCGGAGCGCATGCTCATCCATAAGGTGGCAGGACGCAAACTCAATTCGTCTATGATTCCTACGGATGTGGGATGTGTGGTAAATAATGTGGGAACGGTGCTGGCGGTGTATAAGGCAGTGGCAGAGTCGGAACCACTGATTTCCAGAGTGGTGACGGTATCCGGCACTCTCTTTACCCGGCCCCATAATTTTTTGGTGCCGTTCGGTACTCCGATGGAGGAATTGGTGGCAGCGGCAGGTGGTCTCGGAAAGAAGCCGGGGAAGATAGTAGTGGGTGGCCCTATGACGGGCAGAAGTCCGGAGTCCCTGAATGTGCCGGTGACAAAACAGACGTCGGCTCTGTTGGCTTTTTCCAAGGATGAGATGAGAGTGATAAAGGAAAGCCCGTGTATTCGGTGCGGCCGGTGTGTGGCGGCATGTCCGGAACGGTTGGTGCCGATGCGCTTATTAAACGTTGCCGATAAGCAAGATAAAAAGAAGTTTGTGGCTCTGGGCGGCATGGAATGCTGTGACTGCGGTGCCTGTACCTACGTGTGTCCGGCAGGGAAGAATCTTGCAGAGACAATCAGGCAGACCAGACGAAGTATTTTGGACGAAAGAAGAAAGCGGTAAGGAGGTTACCAATGAAGAATACAACAGAAGTACCGGCCTTCCCTCATATCAGAAGCAAAGAGACGACAGCGACTATGTTATGGGACGTGGTGATTGCCCTGGCACCGGCGGCATTGTTCGGTGTATATCGGTTTGGACTGCCTGCTCTTATTATCTTGGCATCCGCTGTTGCTACCTGCGTATTGCTTGACTTTGTGTGTAACAAGTTGCGGAAAAAATCGTACACGGGCTATGAACCAAGTGCTGTTGTGACGGGACTGATTCTTGGCATGTCCCTCTATCCGGGAGTACCATACTGGGTGCCGGTGGCCGGTGGGGCATTTGCCATTTTGGTTGTGAAAATGTTATTCGGAGGACTGGGAAGAAA
>JAZNBY010000243.1:0-3044 GCA_045587325.1 Lachnospiraceae bacterium
GTCCACCGCCGAAATCGATGAAATGGTTTATCAAAAGACCACAGAACTGGGAGGCATTCCGGCACCGTTAGGCTACGAGGGATTTCCTTGCAGTTGTTGTGTTTCCATCAACAACGTGGTTTGCCACGGCATCCCGGATGAAGAGACCTTCCTTGAGGATGGGGACATTGTAAATGTAGACGTTTCTACGATTTATCACGGATATTTTTCCGACTCTTCCCGTATGTTTCTGATTGGAAATGTCAGTGAAGAAGCCCGCCGTCTGGTACAGGTCACGGAAGAGAGCCTTCAGGTCGGCCTTTCAGAGGTAAAGCCTTGGACACGCCTTGGCAACATGGGCGCTGCTATCCACGATTTTGTCCGTAAAAACGGCTACACCGTAGTAAGAGAAATCGGCGGACACGGCATCGGGCTGGAATTTCACGAAGAGCCGTGGGTCAGCTATGTTTCCAAACGGGGTACGGAAATGTTACTTGTTCCCGGCATGGTATTTACCATTGAGCCTATGGTAAATATGGGAAAGAACGATATCTTTATCGATGAAGATGATGGCTGGACCGTATACACCGAAGACAGCTCCTTATCGTCGCAATGGGAGATTACCGTTTTGGTGACGGAAGACGGTTACGAGATTTTAACCTACTGACCCCTTCTTTTCCCTCTCGACAAAAACCCATTTTTCCACTATAATAAGAGCGTAGTATATCATCATACTACGCTCATTTTTTTCGGGAGGAATGCCTATGTTATTTCCATATAAAAAGAAAAAATCCCATCGAAGAACCCGGATGTTCTGTTCGGTGCTCTGCGTCGCACTTTTTGCAGGCCTTTTCTCTCCTGCCACCGCAAAAGCGGAGGAACCCGATTTGTTCCACTGGCCGGCAGGGCCACAACTTTCCTCGGAAGGCGCCGTTTTAATTGAAGCGGAAACCGGTGCCGTACTGTTTGAAAAGAATGGCACAAAACAGTTTTATCCTGCCAGTACCACCAAGCTGATGACTGCCCTTTTGGCCCTGGAGAATTCCGCTTTGGGAGAAACGGTTACTGTTTCCCATAATGCGGTATACGATATTGATGTGGATTCCAGCCGCATCTGGGTGGATGTAGGCGAAGAGCTTTCCATGGAAGAATCTCTGTACGCACTGATGCTTCCTTCCGCCAACGACCTTGCTTATGCCATTGCGGAACATATCGGTGGCACCAAGGCAGACTTTGCGGACATGATGAATAAGCGGGCCGAAGCGCTGGGTTGTGAAAACACTCATTTTATGAACCCTCACGGACTTGACGAAGACAATCACTACTCCTGTCCGTTAGACCTTGCCCGGATTATGCGTCCCCTTGTCAAAAACTCTGCCTTTGTAAAGATCTCCGGTTCCAAAAACCATAAGATACCTATGACCAATCTTTGTGCGGAAGACCGGTGGGTATTAAATACCCATCTGATGATTCGGGGAACTTATACCTACGATGGAGTCATTGCCGGCAAAACAGGTCACACCGACCTGGCAGGCGCTAATCTGGTCACCTGTGCAAAGCGGGGAAATATGACGCTCATCGCAGTCATCATGAAAGCGCCGGATGATACGGCTCTTTACAACGACACCACCACCTTATTAAACTATGGTTTCGACAACTTTGCTACTTTCTCCGTAGCAGACGAGCAATTATCTTTGGGCAACGATGTTCCGCCTCTTTTTAACGGAGAAGACACGATACAGTTAACCAGAAAAAACATTATTACCACCGATTCCGGCACGGTTGTACTGCCATCCTCTGCTTCCCTTTCGGATATCACAAAGGATGTACAATTGACCCAGTTAACGGACTTTGCGGAGGGAAAGAACCTGATTGGAAAGGTTACATACTCCTACGGAGCCCGTACAGTAGGCACTGCCAATATAATTTACAACAACAAGGGCCCGGCCTTCTCCATCACGCCTGAAGAACCTTCGGAACAAAACGAAGGAACCCCGGCCACCACCCCAGATGAAGGGCAGAAAAAAACCGAGAACTCTTCCAAGAAAGAACGGATGCCGCTCATTATCGGAATTATCCTCGGTTGTATCTGTTTCCTGATTGGAGTATATTTTATTTTTGTAGAACTTCCGTATCGCAGAAAGCGTTCTGCCTATCTGAAAAAGAAAAACAGACGATTCTAATGACCCATGGAAGCAACCAATGCAGCGATATCTTCTGCCGACAACATGCGGTTCGGATCAGACAAGTCTATATCGGGAGGCGCAACAGCGTCTTCCGGTTTTTTATCTTCTTCAACTTCCTCTACCTCGTTTTCTTCTCCCGCATCCGCAAACAATGCTTCAATATCAGCCTGGGTCAACAACCCGTCCGATGCCGGTGGTGCTTTCGGCTCTTCTTCCGGCTCCGGCAGTTCCTCTTCCTGCAAATTCTCCGGTTCTGCCGCTTCTTCCGGGAACGCCTCCGCCCATACATCCTCTGATGCTACCGTTTCCGGTTCCGCATCTTTACTCTCTGTGACAATGTCCGCCTTACCATTCCTCAAATTCTTTAAGGAACCTTTCATCTCATCCAAACTGTCTACCGTCGTTTCCAACTCAGAAAGAATCGCTTCCGCATTCTCATGCATTTCCGTATAGAGACGATGACTCATCTCTCTGATTGCATCGGTTACTGCAGAAAACGCACCGCCTCCGTTTAATGCCTTCCGTAGCTGTCCCAGCTCATCTTTCTCACTTAACGCCATCTGCTTTGCATTTTCCTTATTGTACATAACAATGGTCTTTACCGCATTTTCCTGTGCTTTTATAAGCTCCTCCAGCTTTTCATTAATCGCTGCCAGGCCGCTCTCCATTGCCTCGTGCTGTTTCTTCACTGCGATGTATACGCCCTTTTCGGCCTTTTCATTGCCTCGCATCAACTCTGCCATACGATCCGCAAGTAAAATCTCGGTTGTCTTCTCCGTAGGGGTAGGGGTCTTGTCCTCCTGTCCCATAACAAAGAATACGGCTGTAGCAAAAAGCACAACGCCCGCAACACACAGAACAATCACATCCTGCCAAACA
>JAZNBY010000244.1:0-2064 GCA_045587325.1 Lachnospiraceae bacterium
AAATCAAAGAGTAATTTTTGTAACTTGGGGACAGGTGAAGTTTGAACTTCCGTACAATAAGATGGTAGCTGCGGCAGAGTGTAACGTGGGTGCGTTACTGCGATTGATTCCGACCGGTATTAAGGTGACGATGGATGATAACAAGTCGTATATGCTGTCGGTAACGAAGAGAAAAGAGAATTTAGATTTTATTAAGGCAAAGATGTTGCAATTTTAAAATGTTTGCGCTATAATAAACGCAATGATGTTGATGAAGACTAAGAATCAGGTTGCTTTTCAGAGAGTCCGCGGACGGTGCGAGCGGACAGGCAAAGGATTCCTCCCACCTTCGGAGTCTGGGTGAAAGCCCGGGGAACGCCCCGTACAGCGTACACGAGAGGTCGGGAAACCGGCAACGTGGGTGGCAACGCGGATTACACTCCGTCCCATGACAGTAGTCAGGGACGGAGTTTTCTTTTTTCCGAGTTGGCAAAGTGAGCATAGAGCAGGCGGAGCAAGCTTGCTTGTGCAAGCCGGCGGGTATGCGAACGCGCCCGCGACCGAGCGACATTGTCGCGAGGACGTGGGGAAGTGCGGAGCACGTGCCGACTCGAATATTTAAAAGGAGGACATACCATGTTAGATTTAAAATTCGTCAGAGAGAACCCGGAAATCGTAAAGCAGAACATTCGTAACAAGTTTCAGGAGAATAAGCTTCCGCTTGTGGATGAGGTAATCGCACTTGATAAGGAAGCCCGTGCAACCCAGCAGGAGGCGGATAACCTTCGTGCGGACAGAAAGCGTATTTCCAAAGAAATCGGCGGTCTGATGGCAAAGGGCTTAAAGGAAGAGGCTGAGGCTAAGAAGAAGCAGGTGGAAGAGTCTGCTACCCGTCTTGCGGAGCTGGAGGCAAAGGAAGCTGAGCTTTCTGAGAAGGTTTTAAAGATTATGATGACCATTCCGAACATCATCGACCCGAGTGTTCCGATTGGTAAGGATGACAGCGAGAATGTAGAAGTGCAGCGTTATGGCGAGCCGGTGGTACCGGAGTTTGAGATTCCGTATCATACCGAGATTATGGAGAAGTTGAACGGCATTGATTTGGATGCAGCAAGAAAGGTTGCAGGTAACGGTTTCTATTATTTGATGGGCGATATTGCAAGACTTCATTCCGCAATTATTTCCTATGCAAGAGATTTTATGATTGACCGTGGTTTTACCTACTGCATTCCGCCGTTTATGATTCGTAGTAACGTAGTAACCGGTGTTATGAGCTTTGCGGAGATGGATGCCATGATGTACAAGATTGAGGGCGAGGATTTATACCTCATTGGTACCAGTGAGCATTCCATGATCGGTAAGTATATTGACACCATTTTACAGGAAGAGAGCCTGCCACATACCCTGACCAGTTATTCGCCGTGTTTCCGTAAGGAGAAGGGTGCGCACGGTATTGAGGAGCGTGGCGTATATCGTATCCACCAGTTCGAGAAGCAGGAGATGATCGTGGTATGTAAGCCGGAAGAGTCTCCGATGTGGTTTGACAAGCTGTGGCAGAACACCGTAGATTTGTTCCGCACCATGGATATTCCGGTAAGAACTTTGGAGTGTTGTTCCGGTGACCTGGCTGACCTTAAGGTGAAGTCCATTGATGTGGAGGCTTGGTCTCCGCGTCAGAAGAAATACTTTGAGGTAGGCAGCTGTTCTAACCTTGGTGATGCACAGGCACGTCGCTTAAAGATTCGTGTGAACGGTGCTGACGGCAAGTATTTTGCCCACACCTTAAACAACACCGTAGTGGCTCCGCCGCGTATGTTGATTGCGTTCCTTGAGAATAACTTAAACGAGGACGGTAGCATCAACATTCCGAAGGCACTGCAGCCGTATATGGGCGGTAAGGAAAAGTTAGAAGCAAAGTAAGTTAGAAAGCGGGTTGTCATAAGGCAGCCTGCTTTCTGTGGTTTATACGAGTGGTTAACAAGAGAGGAAGGCGGGAGCAATGAAATTACAACGTTTTTTCAAAAAGCCGAAGGAAGATGAAATTTCGGTGTATATTGAAGATACCGAATATGTGGCAAACAAATA
>JAZNBY010000245.1:0-6045 GCA_045587325.1 Lachnospiraceae bacterium
GACCCGTTATCTAATATGAGATATTCAAAATCCTCAAATGTCTGTGCCAAAACACTGTCCACACATTGATAAATATAGTTTCCCGGATTATATGCATGTGTTATCACCGTAATCTTCGCCATACCGCCCATTCTCCTTCTCACAATTCCCTTTTATATCTTCTCTGAATCTCTCTTTTTTGCATACTACACCTTAATCTATATATCGACAAAAAGGAACGTATTTTTTAGAAATATCAGAAAAAAGAACAAAGAAAAACATCCTTTCAGAATGGATATTTCCCACTCTGAAAGGATGCCCTTCTTATCATTTGATTTGTTCCAACAATTCTTTTACTTCCTCATCCCCCGGAAGCATCTCCGCCAGTTCGGAAAGAATCGCACTTGCTTCCTCTTTCTTTCCTTCCGCCAGTTGCGTACGAATCACAGTCTTTAACTGCTCTGCCAGTATAAGCATTTCGTTCTGTGCATTATCTTGCACGGTTTGTTCCGTACTCTTTGCTTTTTCCGCCAACAATGCTTTTACTACAGGAAGCATTGCCGGGTACTCTTTTGCAGCTTTTTTCAGTCCCTCTCCCCACTGGGCAAAGTCTGCTTCCTTCTTCATGGTCTCTTCCATAATACAAGCAAACCGGAGATTCGCCGGAAGTACGTAACATGTCCTGCTACACAAAAGTTCCGAAAGATATAACTCTTTCGCATACCACATACTCTTCTCTATGTATGCACCCAGATAGGCCCGCACGTCACCACCCTGTTCCGTCGCCAGAATCAGACACCGCTCTGCTACTGCCATGCATGCATAACGCCAGAAGCTGAGCCATCCATCCGCATAAGAGCCCTTTATCTTCTCAAGCTGCATCTGTACCTGTTCCAGTTCCTCTATGCTCTTTCCGGCTATTAGGACAGACACTGCTTCTTTGTAAAGTTCCATCGGAGTTCTTTGCATCATCGGTAGCAACAACGTTTCGTTAAAAAACAGCAACGCCACCACTTCCGCATCATACTTCCGGTCACTCTTTTCATAATAATCCGATAGATCCCGCTCTGTGGTAATCCCTTTACTCTCAGTATATAAAAGATGGAAGAACGGGAAATTCCCGGATTCTGCTTTCAGAGCTTCCAAATCAACCAATAACTTCTCTCTCTTCTTTACATCCTCTTCACTCTTTTCGTACAAAGAATGCAGTCCTCCGTACACCGGCAAATCCATGCCATCCATCTGCAACAGTCCCGGGATATGGTCTGTCAACAGGCTCTCATCCCCGGTTTCATCATAGCACCGGAGCAAGGCCGTGAACATGTCCTTCGGCTTCGCATTTTTCTCCCAATCGATGTGAGAGAACACCTCTTTTGCGTAAGAATACACCTCTCCGCATATGATGTTGGAAACCGCATATTCCACTGCTCTTTGCCGGAACAACTCCGACTGGTACTGGGCAAAATCCATAACCGGAAACTCCGGCTCCCCCTTCTTTGCCGGCATCTCAAACTCTTTTAAATAACGCAAAAACGTCTGCACCATCTTCTCTTCCTGCTTCGTGCAACCAAACAGCATGGCCTTATCATAAAACAATCCCAGTCTTGTCTGACGAAGCAAGCTATAATTCTTCTCCAAATCCTCAAAGGCATCCAGTGCCTTATCATACTTTTCCCATTCCTTATAGATCTTCGGAATTGCCAGACGCAAATACTGGACAAATGCCCCCAATTCCGTTTCCTTCACATTCGTAAGACACCTTTCACAAAGTGCCAACGCATCTTCGTACCGCCTTGCCACCCGGTACTCCTGCACCAACTGACAGCACATCCGCAGATCATTCGGATTTTCTCTCACCGCCTCTTCTTCCAAGGTCAGATTCCGTTCCAGATGTTTTTGTCTGTCTTCTTCACTTTTATACACATAGCCGTAATGATGCACATATGCCTCTGTTTTCATAATCTTACTCGGCAACGGCTCCAGCCACTCGTGAATCTTTCCGCAAAACTTTGTCTCCGGTGTCATCTTCACGCAGCGTCCCACATAGGTATCCGTATAGCTGGTTCCTTCCATACTGTCATAGTTCCGCTGCAAATACCAAAGGGCATCACACATGTTTCGGCCTTCACTCTGAAAAAAGGCAATCAATGCCGACACATCATCAAACCACTCGTCATCATCCAAATACAAAAACCATTCTCCGGTACATTCCACCAGACCGGCATTTCTTGCTGCCGCAAAATCCTTGCACCAGGTAAACTGTACCACCTTATCCGCATATTTTCTCGCAATGTCTACAGAACCGTCGGTGCATCCTGTATCTACTATAATGAGTTCGCTCGGTACTGCATTCCTAAGCGGTACCAAGGATTCCATACACTTCTCTATCGTATCTCTCCTGTTATTAGATACCAGCATGGAAATACTTAAAATCGGTCTTTCCTTCTCCATACACAATCCCCCTTACATCTTAATCACATCTATATCCTTCCGGTTTCCAGCAAACGATTCGCAACTGCGAGGATCAGCCCTTGCTCTTCCGGGGTATACATAAACATATCATTTGAAATGTGATTCTTCCGGCACAAAGCCACCAATCGTCCTGCAGAAACAATCAACTCATTTGTTTCTTTTGACTCCAACTGGTACTTTTTTCGTATATCCCGGGAAATCGTCAGATGTGATACATTTAATATTTTCATAATCTCTATCACTGACAAATAATCCTCGTCCCTATCATTTACATTCGGAAATACAATATATTTCAACGCAATCTGCCCCTTACGTCCGCTCGCTAAATTATATTTCGTAAGGTTCATTGCCACAGTTTCAAAATTATCTACACCTTTTACCTTATGCCATGTTGACGGAGTTCCTGCATCAATAGACAAATCAATTGCTGAGTAAGGATTGCTTCTCAAATTCTCCGCTATTTGTTCATCATATTTGAAACAGTTGGTATAAAATGTAGCCGCACACCCCTCTATCAACTTTAAAATACGCTCTTTGTACGGATGGATGGTAATCTCTCCGCACGAAATCTGCCATCTGGCATCCGATGCAATCACTCCGCATCGTTTGGCATACATTAATGTATCGAAAAGCTTGTCATACAAATTAATAATTTCCGGAGTCCGAATGGATTGATCGCTCTCATATACGTTGCAATAAAAACATTTACACTGACAAGGAGATGGGTACATAGATAAATTGACATAGTGAATGCGTCCGTCCGCATTCCAGTTTTCCTTTCTGAAATTCGCACACTTCGCACAACCTGCTGTCAGCTTTCGTTCCGTCGCTTCACCGGCTTCTACTAACCTGCTCTCATTAATAAAACGCAACCTTGCATCAATCCAATTCATCAACGTATCCGGTGCGTCCTTCCCAAACGAAATCCCCGGTCGTCCTTCTACCGGTTCACAACAAAAGCTAAAGCAGTCTTCCCGATCCAGCCGTCCGTCAATTGTAAGACAAAAGGAATCTATCATACCACAATTAAAAAACTGATCCATCGTTTCCTCCGATTCATTTCGTTCTCTCATTTTCTAATACAAGTGTTCCGCGTGTTATACTGAAAGAGGGAGCCCACTCCTAGGTGCGAGCCCCCTCCAAAAAACTTATGTGTATGTTGCGTTTATCCTGCCAAGCAATTAGCCAAGTAAGGAAAGAACGCCCTGGTTGGACTGGTTAGCCTGAGCCAACATGGACTGGGAAGCCTGAGACAAGATGTTGTTCTTGCTGTACTCAACCATTTCCTTAGCCATGTCAACGTCACGGATACGAGACTCTGCGGTCTGCAGGTTCTCAGCTGCAACATCGAGATTTGCAATGGTGTGCTCCAGACGGTTCTGGATAGCACCGAGTGCGGAACGCTGCTTGGAAACCTTCTCAATAGCGCCATCGATAGCACTGATGGAGTTAGCTGCCTTATCCTGATCGTCAACACGTACGTTGGTACCGTTTACGCCAAGGGAAAGAGCACTCATGTTGTTGATGTTGAAGCTGATGGTCTGGCCTTCGTTAGCACCAACCTGAAGCTTCATGCCGCCGGTTGCCGCGGAAGTATCGTACTTGGACTGGGTGAAGAATGCATCTTCATCACCAAGACCAGTACCGCCTGTAAGACCGATGGTTACTGCTGCAAAGTTCTTATCAGTTACCATCATAGTAGCCGGATTATCGGTTCCCGGAGTACCGGTTCCCTTTAACTCTACGGATACGTCTACACCAGCCTCAGCAAGAATCTGCTCGATATCCTCAGCGGTGTATTCCTTACCGGACTGTAACTTCAACTCGTAAGTAGCAGTATTACCGATTGCATCTGCAATGGTGGTAATAGAAGTATCAACCGTAGTGGTATAAGTAGCAGTGCTGCCGGACTTAATCTTAGCTTCTTCCTGACCAGCCTCAGCGTCAAACTTGAGTTCAATGGTGATATTCATGTCTTCACCATATTTATTGGACTTAATCTTAATCTCGTTTGCGCCAACAAAGGTAGTGGAAGTAGCTGCTGCAAAGGTAACCGTGGTCTCAGCCTTGTTACCTGCTACAGTCTTACCGGTAGTAACGTCACCGCTTGCGGTATATACGCCGTTAGCAAACTTAACAGTAATGTTAGCCGGGGTATTGGTTGCCTGATAGTCTTCCTGCTTAGCGTTCTCAATGAGAGTATCGATCTCTTCCTGAGTATACGTCTTGTTATGAGCAAGATTCAAGGTTAAGGTCGTACCAGCCGCATCCCAAACAGCGGACTCACCGCCTGCAGTTGCAGTGGTATTTGCCACAACGCCAACGCCTACTACATCAGAAGTGATGAATGCGCCCATACCACCACTGTACTGTCCGTACTTCGGACCAGCACTGGTAGAAGAAGCGGTACCACCACTGAAGGAACCATCAAGTAACTTCATGGTGTTGAACTCAGTGGTCTCAGCGATACGATCTAACTCTTCCTGAAGCTGAGCAACTTCGTCCTGAAGGTTGGAACGGTCTTCATCGGTCTCAGTACCGTTGGCTGCCTGTACGGAGAGCTGTCTCATTCTCTGAAGAATGGAGTGAGTCTCGTTAAGAGCACCTTCAGCGGTCTGGATAAGAGAGATACCGTCCTGTGCGTTGGTGGAAGCCTGGTTAAGACCACGGATCTGGCTTCTCATCTTCTCGGAAATAGCCAAGCCTGCTGCATCATCTGCTGCACGGTTGATTCTGAAACCGGAAGAAAGCTTCTCAGTGGACTTACTCAGGGAACCGGTTGCGATTCCTAACTGTCTGTTGGCATTCATTGCCTGCATGTTGTGTTGAACTACCATACTCATAATAATTACCTCCTTATAATGGTTCCATCCACTCACTATGAGGGATGAAGTCCCCCGAATCCTTTCGGGTCACTTTTGTTTTAGTTGTGTTTGGCAGCCTGTCCACCTAGGATTTGGACCTCTGCCTGTCGGAGAGTCTTGCTCTCCGTCGGACAAGTTCTTTGTCCTTACACTAACTATATCGGCAGTGCCGGATAGAAACTTTAGAGTGTGAAAGAAAGTTTTTTCAGAAAACTTCTTCCAAAAACTCATTCATTCTCCATACCCCTTAACTCTTCCAGTGACTTAACTACTACGTCTCCTCTTTTCAGTTCTTCAAAACTCTTATCCAGCATCGCATAATACTCTGCAATACGCTTGGCATTTTGCAGTTCTTCGTATTCTGTTTGCGAAACAATCACTACATTCTTATTTTCCTTGCGCGGAACAATAATCGTTTCCCCATGAAACGCCATGTCAAAGTATTTCTTGATATTGTCTCTGATATCAATCTGCTTTGCAATCGTCATAATATTCACCTCCTTATTACACACCTCTTCATCATAGCGTACGCTTTTACGTACTGTTAACCGTACGTTTTATTATACGTATATTATATGACATTTCGTACAAAAACACAACAGGTTTTTCAAAAGATAATTTACTTGTTTTTAAGCGAACTCTTTTTCGTCCTCTCACACACAGATTCACACTTCGTCTCTTTATCCGTTTTTCTCTAAATAATTATCCACACTTATTTTCTCCCGAATCA